>NZ_JAFLWG010000011.1:0-173837 GCF_017316315.1 Enterococcus sp. DIV1298c
AAAAGAATTGATTATTTTATGTTTGATTTTACAATGAAAATCGTGGGGAATTTATTTGGAGGAATGTATTTTTGCGATTACTTTACATAAAAAAACTAGTTTACTTATTATTATGTGTGCCATACCTTTATCTCGCTCTGCTTTTTGATTATTATTATCATTCAGTTAACCTATTCATCGTATTGATATTTTTGGCTTTTCTCTTGGGCTTTGCTTTAAGTCGAGCCAATCGCTTAAGGACGTTGTTGCTTGGTAATCTTTGCTCTACGTTGACATCTTATCTGCTTTTTGCCAAATGTACAGAATGGCATTTTTTGTACCAACCCTTTTCTCCCGAAAAGCTCATCTTACTACTTGCTGGTCTTTACTTATTGCCACAGCTATTAGGGATCGTTTGGGGAAATATCTTTGTTCGTTCACGTAGTCAAGCGAGGTAAGCACCCGCTTTTAAGGATAAAAGAAAAAAGTAAAGCATCCGTAACAGCAACAAGCTGGGGAATGCTTTACTTTTTTGTTGTTTTTGATTTGTTCCACTAATTAACAAGAGATTACTGTCAATCGATGACAATATTTTTTAGATTTCATGTAAATAGATTTTTTTGATGATCAACTTATCAAATAGCTGCGATTGACTATCTTGTTCGCCGATGATTTCTGCGATCACGATTTTGCCATTTGGTTTTTTCCTTAATTGATAATTGATTTTACCCGTTTCGGTTAATTCATTAAGCATATCGACAACTCCGCCAAAACCGGTCTTCTTCGTAATGAAGCCTAATGCGACCATTCGTTCATCAAGATTTTTCGCAGAGATCGACACACCAGTGACTAAATATTGCTTTAAGGCACTCACCAATTCATCTAATGATTCAGAAGTTGAAACGATCGCTGTGCGATTTTTCGGGAATGATTCGTTGGTAGCTGGCCCACTTACTTCTATCTCTTCAGTTTCTGTTGTAACAAGTTGGCGCAACGTAGCCAGCTCCTGCAATAACGTTTCATATTGCTCTTGTGTCAACATGACACCAGCAACTTTTTCTCGATTAAAAATATATACGCCCGTTTCAGCTTTTCTAGCTTGGTCAAACACATCCATCGGCGATCTTTTTACTTCTGTAATCGAAGATGTAGGTACTTCTAGTTTCTTTAATTCCAATGGATACCCTCCTTTGTTTTTCCAGTCCATTATAGCATATTCTATCGGTCGATGATTCGTTTACTCGTAAAAGTTATCTTCGTGTTGATCCAATAATCGATGTCTGACAATAGTCTTTCGATCCCTAAGGAATCCTGATAAAAATAAGTTTTCTGGTCACTGTTGAGATTTGCGGAGAAAAAGTGATCCGTAATGACAAGTTGGGCATAACTAGGTGGTTTACTCCTTGTACATACGTGGATCGATGTTCGTTTACGATGACGCAACGTTTTATCTAAAATCGCAGCAAGTCGCCTAGCTTCTTCATGGTCATACCGAAAAAAGAAAACGATCTTCACTTCTGGTGCATACATTTCCAGATATCCTCGTTCATTCAATAATTTCAGTAACATATTTGCCCATTCGATCGTTGGTTGAAACAAAGCCTGTTGCAACGCGAAACGGAACTGGCTTGATTTTTCAATAAAATTAGGGATTGTCTCTGCTAATACTTGGTAGGCATGCGCTTCTTCTGGAGTAAAACGATTATGTAGTCCGATGGAATATTTCAACCACTCTTGAAATAGTACTCTCGTGATTTTCTTTTTGTTGGAACTTTCGAAATCATTCGTCAACCAAAATAACGAATCTAGTTTTTCTGTGACGATTGCTAGTTTTTGATAAACAACGGTTTTTTCGATTCTTTGCCAACGTTTATCCGTGATCAAATGGCTATTCAATCGCAGGATCGCTCGATAATTTTTTTCTTTGGTTGAAAGTTTTTTTTCAGAGCGAAAGAGTAGTTCTGGAAAAAGTTCAAAGAAGAATAAACGATTATTTGCGAAAATCTCAATCTCTGAGTGTTGGGAGCGGCGATCCAGTAATTGGATGAATAGCTCTGAAAATGTCTGGTCATGGTCTTCCTTGAAAAAACTTGGAAATTCTTTTAGAAAGCAAAAAAGTAAATATCTGATTTTTCGTTCCGAGCCATAGATTTGCCTTTTTTTATAGGAAAAGGAAAGATGATAATCACCTAACCATTTTTTCAATCGTTCTTGTGCGGAACGATCATATTCAAATGAAAACTTCTTTTCTAGAATCAGATCTCGTAGCAAACAAAAAGAATCCGATCGAATCAAAAATTCGAATAAAAGGAAGGGTTCGTTGTACGCTTGATGGTACACCAATTGGACTTCTTTTTTCTCATATGCCAACTCTAACGGATAATCTTCTGATTTCAATCGTTTCAGATAGCGGTCGACCGTTTTGACATCTACACCCATCCTTTGAGCCAGATCACTCTTCTTCCAGCTCAGATCCTTCATTTGATTGATCAATAAAAAGAGATTCTGTGCTTGTTTTGTTAGTAGTTTTTGCCAGTTCATTCCTTCGCCTCACTCTATTATTAGTCTTTTCAAAGCTATTTATCTAAAACTCCGAAAATGTCTCTTTTATAAAGTACGCAAAGAAATAATTTTTATTTTTCTTCTTTTTCTTGTTTACAAAATTTACTGTAACTTAACCCAGCATGTATCGTTTCTGTAAAGTGGTTTGACGACAAAAAAAAGAGGAACGATTGTCCCTCTCTCCTATCAAGTTGATCATTCTTTGATTTTCAACGTCAATGCATTAAGTGCCACAACGACGGTACTCAATGACATCAACACAGCTCCTACAGCTGGACTCAATAAAATCCCGATTGGTGCGAGAATTCCTGCTGCTAAGGGGATGGCAACAATATTGTAACCAGCACCCCACCATAGATTTTGGATCATTTTCTTTCTTGTTTGTTTTGCAAGATCCAAGAAATGCAAGATATCTTTTGGATCGCTGTTGATCAACACAACATCCGCTGAATCAATGGCGATATCTGTTCCTGCACCAATGGCCATACCGATCGTTGCACGCGCTAAACTTGGTGCATCATTGATTCCGTCACCGACCATGATGACTTTTTTGCCTTGTTCTTGATAACGTTTGACGATGGCTTCTTTGTCGTTTGGCAACAATCCGCCATAATACTCTTCGATCCCTAAGTATTGCGCAACGACTTCTGCTGCATGTTGATTGTCTCCTGTCAGCATCACCGGAGTGATTTTTCTTTCTTTAAGGCTTTGAATAAAGCTTTTCGCTTCTGGTTTGATGATATCGCCTAAGGCAACCAAACCAACCAAACGATCATCGATCAATAGAAAACTGACTGTATTTCCTTGTTCTTCATAAGGCGTCAAGCGTTCTTTTGGGAACGCAAGTCCTAAACGTTTGATTTCTTTTTCGTTGACTACTTTGATCGTTTTATCTGCTACTGTTCCAGATAAGCCGACACCTGAAAGATTTTTTTGGTTTTCGGCTTGATAAGGAGAAATATTTTGTTCTTTCAAATACCGCATGATACCAATCGCTAACGGATGGTTGGCATTCGCTTCTAAGGCACCTAGATATTTCAATAGTTCTTCTTCGGAATAACTATCGTCCAAACGTTCAACACCGGTCACAGTAAATTTTCCTTCAGTTAATGTACCAGTTTTATCCAACATGATAACATCAAGTTCATTGGCTTGTTCTAATGCCTGACGACTTTTAAGCAACAGTCCATTTTTAGCCGCAATGGAAGTCGAACGTGCAACAACTAGAGGTATCGCTAAACCTAACGCATGCGGACAGGCGATAATAAAGACGGTGACCATTCGTTCTAATGCAGTTGGTAGATCGGTCAATACAAGCCAAACAACGAAGGCTAAAATTCCTGCGACCAACGCCACATAAAACAACCATTTCGCCACTTTGTCAGACAACGATTCTAATTTAGACTTTTCTCCTTGTGCTTGACGAACCATATCCATGACTTTGGCTAAATAACTATTTTCACCTGTTCCAGTTACTTCGATCTCGATAGTGCCATCGCCATTGATCGAACCACCGATCACTCGATCATCGACTTGTTTTTTGACTCCTTTTGACTCACCCGTTACGGCAGATTCGTCGACGATCGTTTTCCCTTTGAGAATCGTCCCGTCGGTTGGCATTTTATCTCCTGCTCGAACGACTAAGCGATCGCCCTCTTGCACTTCTTTTAAGGAAATTGTTTCTTCAGTCCCATCTGTTCGTAATCGTTTGACGGTTTCTGGTAATAGTTCTGCTAATTTTTGTAAAGCATTACTTGCATTAGAAACGGCACTCATTTCGATCCAATGCCCTAATAACATGATGACGATCAACGTTGCTAATTCCCAGAAAAAATCCATCACATGTGTATGCGGATTGATGAGATTTGCAATAAAAGAATAGAGACTGTACACATATGCTACAGTGATCCCCATAGCAATCAACGTCATCATAGCAGGACTTTTTTGTTTTAGTTCCATCTTAGCGCCGCTTAAAAACGGTTGTCCACCGTAGATGAATAAAATCGTTGCTAGGATCAAAACGATCCAATCAGAGCCAGGAAAAGTAACTTGGAAGGGAAATTCCATGCCCATCATCGGAGAAAACAAGATAATCGGAATCGCTAGCAACAATGACAACCAAAATTTTTGTTTAAAATTCCCCATGTGCATCGAATGATCCATCCCACCGCCCATATGGTCATGCCCCATTGAATCATGATCCATTGAACGATGGTTCATCGAATGATGGTCATGCCCCATTGCCTCGTGGTTCATTTTTTCATGATCCATGCCCATATGAGCCATCTGTTGATGGTCCATATTATTTGTCCTGTTCGTTTGTTGCTTCGTTTCATCATGATGATGTTCGTGCATCTTTCCTTTTTCTTGCTCGTTCATTTTCATCCTGTCCTTTCCTTTTTTGAACCGCTTATTTCTTCATTTTTTGGTTTAGACTCAATGAATTTAGTAATACACTGATTGAGCTGAACGCCATCGCTCCTCCGGCGATAATTGGATTCAATAGGCCAAAAGCAGCAAATGGGATACTGACAACATTATAGATAAATGCCCAAAATAAGTTTTGTTTGATTTTTTTCAGAGTTACACTTGAAAGCTCGATCGTTTGTCCAATCGATGACAGTTGACTATTCATCAACGTCACATCAGCCGTCTCCATGGCAATATCTGTTCCACTGCCCATGGCGATGCCGACATTTGCTAACGCCAATGCGGGTGCATCGTTGATCCCATCACCAACCATACCTACTTGTTTTCCTTCTTTTTGCAGTTTTTCAACATAGCCGGCTTTTTCGTCAGGTAACACTTCAGCAAAGATGTTTTCAGCTGGAATACCAACTTCTTGTCCAATCGTTGTTGCGACAGATTGATTGTCCCCAGTAACCATATAGACTGCCAAACCTTGTTCTTGTAACTGTTTGATCGCCAGTTGTGCGTGTTCTTTAATTTGGTCAGCGACAGCGATCAAGCCCAATACTTGTTTGTCATCTGCGAGAAACATCACGGTTTTTCCTTGACGTTCTAATTGTAACGCTTGTTCTTGATAAGCTTCAAATGAAACGTTCATCTCCACCAAACGTTTTCTTGTACCAATAAAATAAGATTTTCCATTGACTTCTCCGCTGATCCCAGCACCCGGATGCGCTTTAGCCTGAAGGACAGGTAGTGTAGGAATCGATTGTTCTTTTCCATAATTGACGATTGCTTTTCCTAGAGGATGCTCTGACCCTTGCTCTAATGTCGCTGCAATCGCTAAAACTTCTTCGTCACCGATCACGTCTGTAACGACTGGTTTTCCTTGCGTGATCGTGCCGGTCTTATCTAAAAGGATCGTGTCAAGATGTGTCGCAGCTTCTAGTGCCTCGCCACCTTTGATCAAAATGCCCTTTCGTGCGCCTAAACCGGTGCCAACCATGATAGCCGTTGGCGTAGCCAAGCCTAATGCACAAGGACAAGCAATCACCAGAACTGACACACTATGGATCACCGCAAGTTCCCAATTGCCTGTAAATATTCCTGTTAATACTAAAGTGAAAAAAGCGATAACTAACACGATCGGTACAAAAATACCAGAAATCTTATCAGCGATTTTTTGGATCGGTGCTTTGCTTCCTTGTGCATCTTCCACCATTTGGATGATTTGTGAAAGCACCGTGCCTTTGCCCACTTGGGTCACTGTCATTTCAAGAAGACCGGTTGAATTGATCGTTCCACCAAAAAGCAAATCACCTGGCTTTTTCTCAACTGGCACACTTTCACCCGTCAACATCCCTTCATCGATCGCACTGTCGCCTTTTATGACTTTTCCATCTGTTGGGATTTGTTCCCCTGGACGAACCAATAAGACATCCCCAATAACGACCTCTTCGATCGGGATAGTCTTTTCTTCGCCATTTTTGATGATTTGAGCTGTTTTTTTCTGGAGAGACATCAACTGTTTGATTGCATCACCAGTTTTACTTTTAGCCGTATGTTCTAAATACTTCCCTAATAAGATCAGCGTGATGATCATATTACTACTCTCAAAATACAGATCTGAAGAATGTGTACTAAAGAAGCCATTGTACACACTTAGAACAAACGCAGCAGTCGTACCGATTGCAACCAAGACATCCATATTTGGTGCATTCGTTTTAATGGCATGATAGGCACCTTCATAAAAACGCCAGCCAATATAAAACTGGACAGGAATCGCCAAGATCAGTTGGACCCATGGATCATGGAAGAAGTGGACGAGATTTCCGTGGAAACCTAACATCATGGCAATCATTGCGATCATCATAGGAAAAGTTAAAATAGACCCTATAATGACATCACGTTTCATGTTTTTTAAATAGGTGCGTTTTTCTTCAGCAATTTTTTGCTTATGTGCCTCGTCATATAAAATCGCCCCATAACCAATCGTTTCGACACTTCGAATCAAATCTTCGATGGATACTTCTTGATAATTGATCGTCGCCTTTTCTGTTGCTAGATTGACCGTAGCGGTCAAAACTCCGGGTTGTTCTTTCAATTCCTTTTCGATGCGTGCTGCACAATTTGCGCAAGTCATTCCAGTAATCACGAGTGTGTCTTTTTTAGCTGTATTCTCCATCAAATCACCTCTGCTTGGTAACCTAAATCATTGATCGCTTGACAGATCGTCAACGGTTGGATCACCGTTTCATCTAACGTTATAGTTCCTATCTCTTTTTTTAAGTGAACGTTGACTTTTTTTACACCTGGTAATGCCTTTACTGTCTCTTCTACTCGTGAAACGCAATGGTTACAGCTCATTCCGTTGATTTTTAATTTTGTTTTCATCTTTTCTTTCCTCCTAGTCGTGTTGGTGGCAATTACATTGTCCTGGGATACAATTGCACTGGATCGTTGCTACGGGTTCTTTTTGTTTTAGCTCTGCCAAAATCTGATCGATGTCCGCTTGCGTCAAAGTTGCTTCTGAAACAAGGTCTGCAATCGTCTCTCCGACTTTCTTGGCACAAATATGTGAGAATAAATTTTCTGCGGCACTTTGCACCGTTTCCGATTCAGACACCGCTGGATGATAGATAAATTTTTTCCCTTCTTGTTCTGTCCAAATCGCTTCTTTTTTGACAAGGCGCCCTAAGAGCGTTTTGACCGTTGCTGATTTCCACCCCATCGATTCTGAAAGGATCTGTGTGATTTCTTGGGCAGTTGTGTTTTGTAATGTCCACACCACACGCATGATCTCCCATTCTGAATCACTGATTTTGATTGGCTTTTTCAATGCTTCCATATGTATCGCCTCTTTTCCGTTTACAAATGTAAACTTAATTTCTATCTAAAGATTACACTTGTAAACGAAAGTTGTCAACTACTTTTGTTTCGCCATTTTTCTAAAAATGCTTTTTGCTGATGTGGCCCATCTAAAATAACTACTTTCGCCATTGCATCTTGTTCGGTTAGCTTTTTAAGAGCCAATGGTTCTTTCTCTTTTCTGTACCGCCAAACATACCGCAAAAAATCCAGATACTCCTGATCGAATTTTTCTTTGAATTCTTCTGGAACATCTGGACGTGTACGTTTATCTAATTTGCGTTTGATCGACCGCTTGATTACCCGATAGATCGCATGGTGTCTCGGCAAGCGAAGCAATAGGATCAAGTCCGCTTGTTCGATTCGCTCTTTGGCGATTGATAGATAGTTCCCTTCGATGATCCAATCGCTATTATCTGCCATAAAACGTTCTTGTTCCTGAAACAACCAACGTTCTGCTTCTTTACCATAATCTGTCTTGAGCCACAGCCGATCAAGTGCTAGAAGTGGGCTTCCTGTCATTTTTTGCAAACTTCTGGCAAGCGTAGATTTCCCAGCACCGGATTGTCCCATGATCATGATTTTCATCTTTTGCCCCCCTTAAATCAGTTTTTCTTTATTCTACCTTTAATCCGTAATAACGCAAAAAGAAACCGAATCAATCGTTGCATTGATTCGGTCATCACTATTGTTATAGTTGAGTAACTGGTTGTTTCACTTCATTTTTCTTTTTATCACGACGTGCAATCGCTGGCAAGATCATGCCTAGTAAAATCAAGATGATCGGTGTCACGATATTTGAGATCAATTGGAACCACCAAGCTTTTGGATCAGCGGCGTATTCCACTTTTGGAACCATTCCCAAAATACATGCAAACGCAGTGAAAGCAAAACACCAAGCACCAAAGATGAAGCCAACTTTTGGATTTTTCACGAATTTATATTCAGACGTGAATTTTTTGTATGCTTTGTTCAACATCATGTATGCTAAGAATACCCACAAGTAACGCATTGGCATAACGACTGAATTCAAGTTCGTCAACCATTTGACTAATTCATTCATATCTTTGATACCGACGATCGGTAAGAGGATGATGATCCCTACTAAAATACCTGTGAACATATAACCGTTCACTAATGTACCTTTGCTGTTGCGTTTACGTAACCAGCTTGGGACAAACTCTGGATCTGCATCTGCTAATAAAATCTTCAATGGCGCATCGATTGAAAAAGCCAAGGCAGAGATCTGACCGACCATGTTCGTCAACGCATAGATGATCATCAACAGATTACCAATACCGTAATAGTTACCTAAGATTTGGAAGGCACTGTATGCACCATTTGCCATTAAATCTTTTGGAATATTATCACTTGCAAACAACATACCCATTGCGACAGAACCTAAAACGGCACAGATTCCTACCATTGCAGCTAAGAAAATCATCCCTTTAGGAAATTCTTTTGCAGGGTTACGCGTTGAATTAACATAAGGAGAGATTTTTTCAGCGCCCCCTACAGCAAAAACAAGCATGGAGACAGTTGTGAAGTAGCCAAAATCAAACTTAGGAATATACGTTTGGACTTGATTCATATTCGCTGTCGCAAATTCCATCGTTGGATTGATGAATGGTGCAGTGACAGCAAGTAAAATGAATAATAATGACATGACAAACATTGCTGTACCCGCTAAACCACCAATTACTTTCAACGTAGATAAACCTTTAGTTGATAAATACAAGAAAGCTAAGAAAATGATCAATGAGATAACTGCGACCATTTGGACGGACATCGTATTGACGATATCGCCATTCCCTTGGACTGCCCACCCAGCAGCAATCAAGATTGCTTGCGGTTTTTGTGCTAAATATGGAATATGCACGACCCAGTAAGTCCAAGCAGCATAGTAAGCTAAGCGTTTATTTGACGTGGTATTTTCCACCCAAGAACTAACGCCACCTTTACTATCTTTAAATGCTGATCCTAATTGACCAACGATCAGAGCATAGGGGATAAAATAAATTGCTAGGATCAATAACCAAGAAGTGATTACTGAAATCCCTTGTTGCGCGTAGTTATTGACGACATTCCCCATACCCCAGACCATGTTGAATGCAATCAATGCTACTGTAAACCAGCGCAGTTGTTTTTCGTTCATCTGATTTCTCCTTTAAAAATATTTAATAATTAATCATTGACTATCATATTCAATTTTTTTATTGTTTACAACACTTCGTTATTTTATTTGTGGATTATTTTAGGTAAAACACATCGTTTTTACATTTTCTTTTCATTTTAGACTAAAACTCCCCTTATATAAGCGCATAAAAAAGATTTATTTTCTAACTATTTTGGAATTTTCAGAACAATTAAAATATTCCAGTTATTTTAAGCGCAAAAAACCACAGTCCTCACTTTACTGATTCCTGTGGTTTATCGTTGCTTTTTTGAATATTTTGTTTACTTTTTGACAGAGAGGCCACGCATCGCATTTAATACAGCGATAAGCGTCACACCGACATCGGCAAAGACGGCATTTCCCATCGAAGCATAACCGATTGCACCAAGAATCAACACGATCACTTTTACGCCGATAGCAAACGCGATATTTTGCTTGACGATTCTCAACGTTTTTCTTGAAAGTTTGATTGTCTCAGCTAGTTTTGATGGTTCATCGTTCATGATCACGACATCGGCTGCTTCAATTGCCGCATCACTGCCCAAGCCTCCCATAGCGATTCCGACATCCGCTCGAGCTAAGACTGGGGCATCATTGATCCCATCGCCGACAAACGCGGTTTTTTGTGATGTGTCGTGCATCAGCGCTTCTAATTTCTCAACCTTATCTTCGGGAAGCAGTTCACTATAGACTGTATCGACCCCTACCTCTTTTGCGACTTGTTCCGCAATGCTTTGAGCATCTCCAGTCAACATCGCCGTCTTTTTGACACCGACTTGCTTCAATGTCTCGATTGCTAATGTTGCATCTGGTTTGATCGTATCAGCAATGACTAAATACCCCATTACTTGATTATCGATCGCTAAATAAATCAAAGTGCCAATTTCATGAGGATTTGCTTGCTTGATTTTAAAACGAGCGAGTAATTTTTGATTGCCGACAAGTACATCTCGTCCTTCGATTTGTGCTTTGATTCCTTCACCAGCAATTTCTTCTGGTGTTTCAATCTCATATATTGGTCCACTATTTGCATCCATGACCGCCTTAGCGATTGGATGTGTCGAAAGATTTTCAAGACTGGCAATGTACTTCATGAACGCTTTTTCGTCCATGTCTGAAACGATTTTTTGTACCGAAAAATCACCCTTCGTCAATGTGCCTGTTTTATCAAATACGACCGTTTCTGTACGAGCTAAAAGTTCTAAATAATTGCCGCCCTTTACGAGTATCCCTTGTTTACTAGCTCCTCCGATCCCGCCAAAAAAGCTAAGTGGGACAGAGATCACTAACGCACAGGGACAAGAGATCACAAGAAACGTCAACGCTCGATAGATCCATTCAGAAAATCCTCCCCCCAAAAATAATGGTGGGACGATAGCTAAAAGAACAGCTAGAGCGACAACGATCGGCGTATAATAACGAGCAAATTTAGTGATAAATTTTTCAGCTGGTGCCTTTTTACTACTTGCTGTTTCGACTAATTCCAATAATTTACTGATTGTCGAATTTTCATAACTTTTTACTACTTCGATCGTTAATGGCTGCGTCTTGTTGATAAAACCACTTAGTACTGTTTCTCCACTTATAACTTCTTTTGGCAATGATTCTCCTGTCAATGCTGAAGTGTCTACGAGTGATTGCCCTTTGATGATCTTTCCATCTAACGGAATCCTTTCACCAGGTTTGACCATGAGTGTTTCACCAATCTGCACTTCTTCAGGTTGCATACTTACTAAGCCACTTTCAGTGATCACATGTGCAATTTCTGGTCGGATCGCCATCAAGTTGCGAATCGAGCGACGTGACTGATCGACAGCGAAATGTTGGAAATATTCGCCAATTTGATAAAACAACATCACAGCGACTGCTTCTGGATATTCACCAATCAACATCGCACCGATCGTTGCAATCGACATCAAGAAATTTTCATCAAATACTTGTCCTTTACGAATATTCACGATTGCTTGTTGAATGACATCAAATCCGATGAGAACAAAAATGGCAAAGAACGTAATGAAACGGATTGGCTCTGCTGGTTGCCATAGAAATAAGACGAGTAAGCCAAGTGAAGCAAGTACGATCCGCCATAGCGTCGTATTTTTTTCGCTTTCAACTTGCTTATTTTTCAGTTGCGGATTTTTTTTCACTTCTGTAACTGTCACATCTGGTTCTAAACGATTGATTTCTTCTTTTGCTTTCTCCTCAATCGCTGAAATCATTGTTTCATCCGCCTCGATCATCATTTTACCAGTCGCAAAATTGACTGTTGCCTCTTTTACACCAGGTATTGCTTGTACTTTCTTTTCAATTTTCATCGCACAGTTTGCACAATCTAAACCTTGTAATTGATAGCTTTTCATTTTAAGTCCCTCCTCACCAAACATATGAATATCTCTTCATAAGTTATTATACATGAGTAATCATTCATATGTCAAATGATTATATAAAAACTGCTCATTTTAAGAAAAATCCGAAAACTCATTATTTCTTCAATAGATAAAAGAAGTTGTTTATGTAAAAGTCACGAATGGTAGAATCCATTAACAAGTCTCTTGTTTTGGATAAAAAATGACCAAATAAATGATGGATACCACTCGCTACACAAATAAACTCTTTTGTACGATCGTACAAAAGAGTTTATTTAGATCTTAATTATACGATTTCTGCTCCAAATGGCATCAATGCTAATCGTGCAAGTTTAAAGGATTGTTTCGCAAATGGAATACCGATGATCGTGATGCATAGTAAAATCCCACTGATCACATGCCCTAAAGCAATTGGTAATCCTGACACGATCAGCCAAATGATATTGACGATCAAGGATACACCGTTGTTTGTATAAATGACTTCTTTACCGAAAGGGGCAAAAGACAATGAAGCGATTTTAAAGCATTGTAAGCCTATTGGTATCCCAATGATCGTGATACACCACAATACTCCAGCTAACGCCCAACTCAGTCCTCCGAGCAAACCACCAAAAATAAACCAAATAATGTTTCCGATACAACTCATTTCTTATTTCTCCATTCTAACGAAAGTCCTATTCTAAAATCCATTGAAATCGACTCTCTTGATTTTACGTTTTTTTGCTTCTAACAACCACTGCTCCATAAATTGAGCAGCTATGATTCGCTCTTGGTCCCCTGCCACAAATACCGTTCTCACGAGTGTGTCAGCTTTCGGATCAGCCTCTGTGGTTTTCACTTGTCTCACTTGGCTAAAGGCAAGAATCGTTTGTTTTTCTGTCTCCTCTTGTTCTGCCACAAGTGATATATTTAGTGGATCTTTTATGTCTTCCAACATTTGTTCCTTCAAAAAACGATCATCTTGCTGTCTGATCAATTCATTGATCTTTGGTAGATCTGCTTTGGTTGCTTGCCGGATGATCACTCAAACCACTCTTTTCTTTTCATGACCGTTTCCATCCAACTATTCGCAATCGTTTCATGTCCGAGTACTGTCGGATGAACGCCATCATCTCCTGTATATTTTTCATAGCCATAGGAGATCCCTAAAGAATTCAATCGTCCATCTAACGGTACAAAGACTGCTTGATATTCGTATGCTAACTGACGGATCAAATGGATCTTCGGATCAAGATCGCGACGCCAAGTTCTACGATCATCAGGTTCTGGCAAAACAAATGGTTCCATCAAGACGATTTTTTTGATTCCATTTTCAACTAAACGATCAAGCAAATAGCGATAATCTGCTTCAAATCGAGCGAGCGACTCCTTTGTCGCAAAAGCTGTAGGTTCACCTACATTGTGCCATGTATCATTGATACCAATCAAAATCGAGACGATGTCGGGCTTTAACTCAAGGCAGTCTTTCTTCCAGCGGTTTCTCAAGTCTGCTATCTTATTGCCACCGATACCTCGATTGAAAAATACCCATGATTTTTTTGGGTCACTTGCCGCCAATTTTGCTGCTGTCAATAGCGCATAGCCATGTCCGAGATCATCCGTTCCTCTGCCAGCATCTGTAATACTATCGCCAATGAATAAAAGTCGTTGTTCCATCACACACCCTACTTTCCATTCCACTTTTAGGTTATTATCCCATAGTCGTCTGCCCAAAGAAAGGAAGAATCGCCACCTTAGTCATTTTTAATATCCTCTTAAATAAAATAAGATCCACGAAAATTCAATGAACAATTTTCGTGGATCGCGTCTTATATTATGGGTAAATACGATTTAACAAACGTGGGAATGGGATAGCTTCACGTACATGGTCGATTCCTGAGATCCAAGTCACTGTACGCTCTAAACCTAAGCCAAAACCAGAATGTGGTACAGAGCCGTATTTGCGCAGATCTAAGTACCATGAGTATTCTTTTTCGTCTAAGCCATGGTTTTTGATTTGTTCTAATAAGAAATCATAGTCAGTCGCACGTTCACTTCCGCCGATGATCTCGCCATATCCTTCAGGTGCGATCATATCTGCACAAATCACAACATCTTCTCTTGTTGGATGTGGTTTCATGTAGAATGGTTTGATTGCTTTAGGATAGTTCAAAATAAAGACTGGTTGCTCAAATGAGTTGGCAATAAAAGTTTCGTGTGGTGAACCAAAGTCATCGCCCCACTCGATATCGTCAAACCCGTTTTTCTTCAATAATTCGATTGCATCATCATATGTGATACGTGGGAAAGGTAATTTTGTATAAGTTTTCAATACTTCTTTGTCACGTTCTAATACGTCTAAAGCATACTCACAATTATCTAGAACACTTTGGACTAAAAAGGCAACGTATTGTTCTTGCACTTCTAAGCTTTGTTCTTGGTGTGTAAATGCCATTTCAGGTTCGATCATCCAGAATTCGATCAAATGACGACGTGTTTTTGATTTTTCAGCACGGAAAGTCGGTCCGAATGAGAATACTTTACCAAATGCCATTGCTGCAGCTTCCATGTATAGCTGACCACTTTGTGAAAGATAAGCTTTTTGATCGAAGTAATTCGTTTCAAATAAGTCCGTTGTGCCTTCTGGTGCTGAACCAGTCAAGATCGGTGGATCGATTTTAACGAATTGGTTGTTGTTGAAAAATTCGTAGGTTGCACGGATGATTTCGTTTCGAATCTGCATCACAGCATGTTGGCGAGAAGAACGCAACCATAAGTGGCGATGATCCATCAAGAAGTCTGTCCCATGTTCTTTTGGTGTGATTGGGTAATCGTGGCTTTCGCTCACTACTTCAATATTCGTGATCCCGATCTCGTAGCCGAATTTTGAACGGCTGTCTTCACGGATCTCACCTGTAACAAGGATCGACGTTTCTTGAGAAAGATTTTTTGCTGTTTGGAAAACTTCCTCTGGTACTTCGCTTTTTACAACAACACCTTGGAAAAATGCTGTACCATCTCGTAATTGTAAAAAGGCGATTTTTCCACTTGAACGCTTATTAGCGACCCAAGCACCGATCGTTACTGTTTCGCCTACATGTTTTTTTGAATCGATGATTTGAATTTGTTCCACGTAAAATTCTCCTTTATCCTATACTATTTCTATTGGTTTTGACTTTTACTCTCAATAAAACGGCGAATACGGCGGATGCCTTCTTCTAGCGTTGCTAAATCTGTCGCATAACTCAAACGGACATTTTCCGGCGCACCGAACCCTTCACCAGTCACCAAAGCAACCCCTGCTTCTTCCAGTAAGTCCTCGACCCATGGTGTGACTTGCTCATAGCCACACATTGCCAGCGTCTCTTTGACATTTGGAAACAAGTAAAATGCGCCTTGTGGCCTCTTGACCGACATACCTGGCAGATCAGCAACCAGTGGAAATACGATATCCAGACGTTCTTCAAATGCTTGACGCATCTCTTCAACAGTGTCTTGTTCACCTTGTAAGGCTTCAACAGCCGCATATTGACTCACAGCAGTTGGATTACTCGTTGATTGAGAAGCAATCGCGATCATGCCATCAATGATATCCTGATTACCGACTGCATAACCGATACGCCACCCCGTCATTGCGTAGGTCTTAGATACACCGTTGATGACGATCGTCTGTTCACGTATCTCTTCTGAAATCGATGCTATTGGAGTAAACTCATTGTCATTATAAACTAATCGGCCATAAATATCATCAGCAACTATTAAAATATCATTTTTTACTGCCCATTCACCAATGGCTTGTAGTTCTTCTTTTGTATAGATCATCCCTGTTGGATTCGAAGGAGAGTTGATAATAACTGCTTTTGTCTTGGAAGAACGAGCTTGTTCCAATTGCTCAAGGGTCACTTTGAAATCATTGATTTCTTGACCAGTAACAAAAACAGGGACTCCTTCTGCTAATTTGACTTGTTCACCATAACTTACCCAGTAAGGCACTGGAATAATGACTTCATCTTCTGGATCAAGGATCGTTTGAAACAGCGCATAGAGTGCAAATTTTGCCCCATCCGTCACTATCGTCTGTGAAGATTCATAGGTCAAGCCATAATAGGTTTTCAGATACGAAACGATTGCTTGTCTTAATTCTGGAATACCTGCTGTAGGCGTATAATAACTGGCTTTTCCATTCTTGATCGCCTCGATTGCTGCTTCTTGGATATTTTCAGGCGTAGCAAAATCAGGTTCTCCTACGGTTAGGCTGATAATATCTTTTCCTTGTGCTTTCAATGCCTTTGCTTTTGCCGCAGTGGCTAGTGTGACAGAAGGCTCTAAGCGTTCCACTCTTTTTGACTGTTTCATCCCATCTATCCTTTCGTTCTTCTTTTCTACACCCCGCTGATGACTTTGATTTCTTCTCCTGTTTCAAAGGAAAGCAAATAATAATTCAACTGATCATCTGATGTTTTGGCAATGACTTCCCATACTGGTTCGTCTCGATACATCCCTAAAGAAGCTTTTTCCACTTGTTGATCAGGATGTTGCTCACTGATTTCTTTTCGGGCAGCTTCTTCCGTCAAGCCTGCTTTTTGATCTAATACCTTCACGCGCTCCCCCGATTTAGGAATGATCACTGCAATATCTTGTCCTTTATCATTTTGTCCTGTTAATGAAAAATAAGTGGCTTCTCGAGTAAACCAATAAAATTGGTCGACTTCTTCAAGGTTCGCATATTGTTCCGCCAACTTTGTCGCCTCTTGCTTTGCTTGCGTCATTGGTCGTGTCGCACGCAGATAAAAAATAGTACTGATCACGATCACTGTCAATAAGGCAATGATCAATCCCAATAACACGCGATTGATCGTATGTTCTTTGTTTGTCTGATTCTTCAAGGACCGTCGCTCCTTCTTTTTTCATTGATGTTCATTATAACAGATTTCGAGGTAAAAATAGTCCTCGATTATGGCTTAATTTCTTCGTTTTTCTTTAAGAAATCATGGATGTCCTGACAAATTTCTTCAAAAGAAGCTTCTTGGATAGGCACTTTTTTAGGTAGCGCATGGATGATCCGTGCCCCATATTTTGCAGTCACCAATCGGCGATCTAATATCAATAAGACTCCCTTATCCGTTTCTGAACGAATCAAACGCCCTAATGCCTGTCTCACTTTCAACGCTGCTTTTGGTAAAGATTCTTGATAAAACGGATTGATTCCTTCAGATTCTAAATACGCATTTCTTGCTTTGACCATCGGACGTTGTGGGTGATCAAATGGAAGACGCGTAATCACAACTAATTGTAACGCATCTCCTGGTAAGTCTACCCCTTCCCAAAAGCTATCTGCACCAAATAGCACACTCATTTCAGAAAGTACAAAGCGTTTCAATAACTTCTCACGACTGCCACCGATCCCTTGCGCTAAAATCTCTCTTCCTTGTTCAAGCATCGTCAAATGCATCCGTTGATAGACCTTTTGCAAGACATCATGGGAAGTAAACAAGACAAGGATCGGTCGTTTTTCTTGTCGGATCAATTGGTAGAGGACATCTGTGAGATAGTCGACATATGCTGTGCCACTTAATTGATTGATTTCTGGCGCTTCTTTCGGCACATAGATCCTTGCTTGTTCCTCATAATCATAAGGAGAAGCGATGACTTTTAAAGGTGTTCCTTCAATCCCTAATCGTTTCGCCAGATATTGGCGATCTGGACCTACTTTTAACGTTCCTCCTATATACAAGATCCGCTCATAGCGTTGATACCAGACAGTATTAGGAATCAATGCCGCAGTGAAATCGTGGAGGTGGAACATCGTCTGTTGAGGGGTAGCAGCCGGAACGAACCAATGGACTAAGCTTTCTTGCCAGTTCTCCAGCCATTCTTCCATAAAACTTGCTTGTTGCTCCAAGCGATCAAATAACGCATACAGGCTGGCTAGATCAACCCGCATTTGTTTCGTCCAGCTTTCTTGAAGCACCTCTACCCCTGCACGAATCCTGTCCTGCAATTCCTTTATTTCTTGGTAAAAAAGATGAAGATGATCGATGGCTGTACTTGCCTCAAAAGATAGTTTCTCTATATCTGTTTTCGTAATCATAACTTCTTCAGGATAAGCCTGTCCTTTTTGTGGCGGGACGATCTCAAGTAACCCCTCAGCTAAAAAAAGCTGTGCTTCCCGAAGTGCGGTCAACTCTTCTTTATAGATATCCAGCCAACGCTGCCCCTCATGATTTTTAGGGAGGTACCCTTTGAAGCGATCAAAAAGACGATCCGGTTCTTCGAATAATTGTACTTCTTTATTAAAATAGCTCAAACTAAACCGTTGATCATTGACTTTTTCTGCAATTTCAGGCAGATGATGTGCTTCATCGATCAATAAATAGGGACTCTCAGGTAACAAAGGTGTTTTTCTTTGCGTTTCTTGGACTAAGAAAGCATGATTGACAATCAAAAAGTTACTCTCTTTGATTTGTCTATGCAAAAAGCGGATAAAATCTTGTTCGTAAAATGCTTGTTTTTTTGCTAAAAAATCGATGCCGCGATGGGAGACATCTGTAAAAAATGAATGATTCAAGTTCGTTAAATGTAATTCATCTAAATCCCCAGTTTTCGTTTGCGTCAGCCAGACAAGAACAGTCATTTGGTACAGGGCATACTGTTTTTGTTCTTTCGGTTCAAGTAGCGTCGCTTTAAAACGTTGCAGATCAAGATAATGGCGATAGCTTTTGATGATCGTGGCTTGGATTGGCTGGTCGAATAATTGATTCAGCAAGGGAATATCTTTTTCCATGATCTGCTCTTGTAGAACAAGGGAGACCGTACTGATCACCACCGGCTTCTCGGGTGTAGCGAGATAGCTGAGCGGCAGCAAATAGCCAATGGTTTTTCCCATACCAGTTGCTGCTTCGATCATCAAATTTTTTGATTCATCTTTGGTAAAATGATCGTAAACAACATTCATCAAGCGATTTTGTTCTTTCCGATACATCAATGTTTTGCCAAATATTTTTTCTTTTGCCTGTTTTTTTCTTGGATATTCTTTTTGACCGTAATAGACTTCTGAAAACAATTCGACTTCTTTTTTTTGTAAAGCGATCCCTTCAACGATTTCTAATTCTTCCGATAACGGGGCTGGCTGTTCTCTCATTTCATTGGTGATTTGTTCGATGAATAGCTTGGTATCCATTCCAGTATGATTGCTTAACTTCACGATTTGTTCCAATGTCACTAAAGGTAGCTGGCGCATTCGTTCTTCAATCAATAAAAGCAATTGTGCGGTGACTTCAGCATCACTATCAGCTTGATGAGGATTGTCATGGATAAAGCCCAGGCTTTCTGACAAATCAGCTAAACGAAAGCTTGGCTCAGTCGGCAAGAATATTTGCGCCAACTCAACGGTATCGATACCAGGTATCTTTAATTTTGGTACACCACAACGAGCTAATTCATGGTTCAAAAACTGATAATCAAAATAAATATTATGCGCCACGAAAATGGTATCCGCTAGAAGGTTGTAAATCGTTTGTGCTACATCTTCAAAATAGGGTGAACGATGAACACGTTGATTGGTGATCCCTGTCAAATTCTGGATCTGTTTTGAGATTTTACGTCCAGGATTGATATCCATAGAATAACGAGAAGTGATCCGCCCATCTTCAATCATGACACATCCAAATTGGATAATGCGATCTTCTTTTGGATTTGTCCCAGTCGTCTCAATATCGACGACTGCATAAGTTTTCGGTTTCAACATAGCTTCCTCTTCTCTTCCCTCTAGTCTTCTTTTGAAATTATACTACAAATCACCTAAAAATTCTTAGGAAATCAACCTCAAACAAACGCCTAGACGATCAATTGCCCTCTAAAGAAAACAATGCGTGGGTGTTATACCTTCTATCTCTCCACGACTCAGAGATAATTTATCTTTCTTGTATTCCTTAGTTAGACAGAATCCGACAGTGAATAAGCAGAAAACACAAAAAAGCCCAGACCGCTAGAAACTAGCAGACTGGGCTTTTATTTAGTAGTGGGTTAATTAAGCTTTAACAACGTTAGTTGCTTGAGGGCCACGTTGACCTTCTTCAACATCGAAGTTTACTGTTTGGCCTTCTTCTAAAGTTTTGAATCCATCACCTTGGATAGCTGAGAAATGAACGAATACATCGTTTCCGTTTTCTGCTGTAATGAAACCGAAACCTTTTTCTGAGTTAAACCATTTCACTGTACCTGTTTCCATAATAAAAATCCTCCTTGTGTATCAAACACATATTTTGCAATTACTTGAATGGTGAATATCTGGAAGATGTTTATTTGAAACAAGCTACCAAGATTACCGAACAAAAACTACATAATTATTGTAGCACATTAATTACAGTTTAGCTAGTAAATTTTCGACTTTTTTTATTTTTTCTTCATTCTTTTGCTTATTTTCCAAAAAAAAAACGAACGTTTTGAATTTATGGCAATAAAAAATTCAGTTTTAAAATAACCGTGCCTCCGACTGAAGCTCTTCGAAAAATAAGAAAAGCCATGAAATCAAATGAATGATCTCATGACTTTTCTTTTGTAAGTGTACTGGACTAGGACCTAATAACGCAAGATTGCAGTCAGGCTCTTTTCGTCTGGAGCGTCTTTTTGATCCAGAATAAAGACTTGTCCGCCATTCGTGATCACGTCATCCGCAAGTTGGTTCAATACTTGGCGACGATCATATTCCGTTTCTGGATCTTCACCAAATCCGTTAGCAAGATTAGATGTAGCGATAAATAAGTGGGAAAGTTTCCCTTCTTTTGCTGCCGGCACGATATCGACCAATTGATCGAGGAATTTTTTATCCAATAACTGGTTGTAGCTGCTTGCTTCATTCGCTGCTAGTTGTTCCGATAATTTTTTACTACCTGCTTCAATTTCTTTTAATGAAAGTTGGGCAGGTGAAGCGGAGATGGCAACATCTGAGCGGAAATAAGGATTTTTTGCTACTTTTTTGAACATGGTTTGATTCTCAGGTAAAGCGTATAAGAAAATCGGCCATTTCTCAGGATTATCAAATGTATCTCTGAGGAATTCATCGACCGCTTGATAATAGTTGACCCAGTCGATCTCCACTTCCTCGTCTTTCGGGTTCACACCATGGAAATTCGATCCTTCACTTCCATTTGAAGAATAATTGATCCCTCCACCTGTCAGCTCAGACCCTAATGCAGTGACCACATCTGTTGGTGCGCCTTCTGGCAGATCAATTTCTTTGATTTGTTTGTTGCTTACTTCGTAAAGCTTCATCGAGTCACGATTCAATCCTAGTAAATAGTATGAGTAATTAAACTGTCCATTTTTGATGATCGCTAATAAGTAAGGAAGATCACTTACATAATATTGATCGTCTACCGCAATACTCAAACGATGAACAATCGTACTGTCTGTAGACAAAATGACGGCAACACTTGCAGTGGCACTACGCCAAAATGAAGCATCTTCTAATAGTTGATCGATCTTTTTTTGAAAGATTGACCAATCATGCTCCGCATATTTCTTTTCAAAACGTTTTTTTGCTTCTTTTGCAAAGTTCTTGAATTTGATCTGATCTTTTTCCACATCTTGATGTGCAACGTGAGTATTTAGCATAATAGTAATAAATGGTCCTTTGACACCTTCTGAAGTCAGTTGTGACAGTAACGCTCTATCCTTTTTCGCCATAAACGTACCCCTCCTAAAAAATCATTTCTTCAATACTACTAACTAAAGTCTACCACAACCATTTTTATCCATAAAACAAAATGGTCCCTAAAAGAAAAAACGTTTCCAATCCAACCATAGCCAATCATTTATTTCTTCAATGATTCTTCAAAATTTCCTCAATGATTCGTTACACTTCACAGCCAAATTATTCATACATCCATGCTAAGATGAAAAAAAGTAGAAATCGAGGTGTTTTTATGCAATTATTGATGATCTTTAGTTTACTAGGGCTGACCGCTTTATTTGTATTCACTGCCTTTCGTCTAAATGAACCTGAAGTACAACCCGTTCGGATCAAAAAGAATCAACGTTAAGCTTCTTGGGTGTGTTCGTTTTGTTTATCTAAAGTTTTTTTCAGAAAGATTGAAACTACGTACGCTCTCTGATAAAATTTTAATTTGTAGCAAATCAAATTAGAAAACAAGGAGATTGGACATGCGCACTAAGAAAACACATTTCGTTTTACTGTTGGCAACGCTTCTTTTGACGTTAGGAACGTTTCTGCCAACTTTATCCGTACATGCAGATGATACATTTTCTGTGAATTCCCAAGCAGCATTTGCGGTGGACGCAACAAGCGGAAAAATTTTATACAATCAAGATGGGGATAAAACAATGGGGATCGCATCGATCTCAAAAATCATTGGATTATACATCGTACTCGACCAAGTGAAAGAAGGAAAATTATCTTGGGACGATGAAGTGGCAATCTCCGATTATGCTGAAACCCTAAGTATCGCACCCAATTTATCAAATGTTCCCTTACATAAGGAGAATACCTATACTGTAAAAGAACTTTTTGACTCTGCCTTCATCCAATCAGCCAATGCTTCAATGGTCGCTTTAGCTGAAAAGATTTCTGGTAGTGAAACAGCCTTTCTGACTGTCATGAATGATCAATTAAAAGAATGGGGCATTGAAGATGCAACGATCGTCAATGTTTCTGGTCTAAACAATGTTTACCTTGGTGCAAATCGCCCAGAAGGTACTGGCGAGACAGATGAAAATCAAATGTCCGCAAAAGATGTAGCAATCATCGCACGTCATCTATTACTAGATTTTCCTGAAGTACTAGAAGTAACAAGTACAGCCACAAAAATGTTTGGTGAAAATACTCAATCACCGGTTGAAATGGTCAATTGGAATTGGATGCTTCCAGGATTTATCAACGCGAAAGAAGGTGTTGATGGACTGAAAACTGGAACCACTGATTTTGCTGGTGCTTGTTTTGTTGGTACGATCGAAAGAGATGGCAAACGCATTATCACTGTCGTATTGAATGCTGAAGGCCATGAACTAAACCCAAGTGTTCGTTTCACTGAAACAGCTCGCTTGATGGATTATTGCTATGATAACTGGTCAGTCAAAGAAATCGGCAAATCAAATGCAAGTATCCCTTCCCTTGAATCGATCAATGTGAAGAACGGGAAAGAAACTTCTGTCAACGTCGTATTGAAAAGCCCTGTCAGTGTCTGGGTCAGAAACGACATGGATACTGGTCAATTGACGATCACACCAAAAATCGATGAAGAAAAAGTAATAGACAATGAACTTGAAGCACCGATCGTCAGAGGCACAAAAGTTGGTACAGCAACGATCACTTTAGCTAATGATCAATTAGGCTACTTAGAAGACGATGCCTCTCCTAGCACAGACATCATCACTGCTAGTTCAGTTGAAAAAGCCAATATTTTTGTGATTGGCTGGCGTAATGTCACTAACTTTTTCAGTAATCTATTCTAGATAAAAACTCTTGATCGATTGCATCAAATAGCTACCCAAACGATAAAATTTGGTTCTTCGTCATGATACGACGTGGATCAATGCCAAAATTATCGTTTGGGTATTTTTTTGCTTATTTCAGAAAATAAATGTAATTTATATTTTTTCTTTTTTTATAACAGCTTTTTTGTTCATTTTTCGTTATACTGTAAAAGATAGATGGTTACTTGAAGGGTTGTTCTTTGAGGGGCAAGTAACACTATCATTTCGTGTGTATAAATTCATCGGTTTTCTGCTATCTATCCCTAGCAGTGATGACTGCACGTTTAGAAAAAGGAGTTGGTTCTATGAATTTAACAAGAGATTTGATTTTTTCGATTCTCTATATTTTAGGGATGACTGGCATCATCACCTGGCGTCGAAAACAAAAAGACCCGGCGCTATTCTTTTATTGTGGTACTTGGACATTTGCATTGATGCTCACGTATTTCATTGTGTTAGAGATTTTTTTTGCAAGTTTTTATTTCTTGATTCCTCTAGCCTTCTTTAGTATTTTTGCCTTTTTTTACTTTACAGAAAAACGACGGCTCATGAATGGATTGATCTTCAATTTATTTTTAGTCAGCTTTGGCACTTATTTATTACTCTTACTCTTTGAGACCCAAAACGTCTTTATCGGTGGTATTTTCGCCTTGATAGCAGTGCCAGTTGTATTGATTTTATTATTTGGTGTTTATATTTTAGTCGTCTTTCTGGTTTGGAATGGGATCATCGTTCTAAAGAGAGAATCTAGGTCTCTAGCAAATCTTTTGACCTTACTACTAGGAATCGCTTTGATGCTTTATGTAGGGACTGCTACCTTTTTGATTAGTTACTTGCCAGCATGGATCAATGTATTTCTTTCTGGTATAGCAGTTATTTTGATTTATCTGTTTATCGTCTTCTATAATTTTATGACCGTTTCTTTCTTATATCAGTTCAACCGACCACGATATAATCAAGACTATATTATTGTTTTAGGCGCAGGACTGATCAATGGTGAACGTGTTTCCCCTCTCCTAGCCAAGCGAATCGACAAAGCCATCGCTTTTTATTGGGCGCAAAGTCATGCTACTCTAAACCCACCGACACTTTTGATGTCAGGGGGACAAGGTGCAGACGAAAGATTGCCTGAAGCAATGGCGATGAAAAATTATGCGTTAGAAAAAGGGATTCCTGAAAGAGATATTTTGGTTGAGACTAATTCGACTACCACTTTAGAAAATATGCGTTTCTCTAAAGAGTTGATGGACCGAGAGTCTGGTGGCGGTGCTTACCGTGCCATTTTCAGTTCGAATAATTACCATATTTTCCGTGCAGGACTATTTGCGAAACAAGCGCAACTAAAAGCAAATGGCATTGGCGCAAAAACAGCCTTTTATTATTTGCCAAATGCTTTTCTGAGAGAATACATTGCAATCTTGATGCTCCACAAAAAACGTCATATGATCGTATGTGGCACAATCGTTGGCTTTTCGGTCTTGATGGCCTTGCTTACATTAATTGTCTAAAAAAAGAAGTTGCTGAAATAGCAACTTCTTTTTTTAATATGAGATCACTCTTTTGTTTTCCTCTGATTTTTTTCCACTGGTAAAAATAAAATCCCTTTTTTGACCATCACTTTTTGTGCCGAATAGATCCCGTAGTTTCCTGAACACATGAAACTGATCAAGCAAATCATGAAAAAGAAACTAGCTGCTTCACCACCAAAGAGTTCGATCCCCATGATAAAACAAGCAATTGGCGTATTCGTTGCACCAGAAAAAACGCCAATAAATCCTAAGGCTGCAAGAAAAGGAATCGAAACATGTAAAAGTGGTGCTAATGCTGCACCTAAAGTCGCACCGATCTCAAATAAAGGCGTCACTTCACCGCCTTGATAACCAGCCCCTAGTGAAAGGACAGTAAAGCCCAGTTTCCCAATAAAATCATATGCGTTGGCTGTTCCTGCAAACGCATCTTGTAACAAAGGCAGGCTAAGTCCTAAGTAGCGTTGGGTCTGGAAGATAAGTGCGACAATAACGACGATGCCCCCACCAATAAAATTTCTAACTACTGGGTCTTTGAACCATTTCGTATACACTTTTTTCAAAAAGACGATCGAGCGGCTAAAAACCCAACCTATCAATCCAAAAGCGATCCCTGCCACCATCAATTTAGCAAATAGTGCGGGACTCCAGACAGGAATCTCCCCCATTGCGTAATGGACATGCGTGACTCCAATACTCTCCGTCACAAAATTTGCAAACAAGGCAGCAAAAAAACTAGGAAAGATCGCTTCTGTTCGCATTTTACCAATTGCTAATACTTCAAGCCCAAAGAGTGTGCCAGCTAAGGGAGTCCCAAAAACAGAACTAAAACCAGCGCTTATTCCACTGACGATCAGTACTTCTCGCTCAATACGACTTAATTTCAACCCTCTAGCAAGATTTTCAGCCAAAGCACCACCCATTTGGACCGCCGTTCCTTCTCGACCGACTGAACCACCAAAGAGATGTGTCGTGATCGTGCCAAAAAGCGTCAAGGGAATCAATCGAAGGGGGATTTTTTCTTCTCCACCATTTCCTTGATCAATCACCAGATTGTTTCCACGACTAGCATTTCCACCGTACCGTTGATATAAAAAAGCAAATAATGCCCCACTGATTGGTAATAGATACAATAGCCACGTATGGGCTTCTCGTAGATTTGTTACCACCGTCAAGCTATTCAGAAAAAAAGCTGAAAGTCCTCCCATCAATAGGCCCAAACAGGCAGTGATCACTAGCCATTTGATCATATACGTGATTATTTTGATTGGGTTATACAACCATTGTTCCATTTTTTTTCATTCCTTCCCACAAAAAAAGCCTACTAAAAAAACGGATTCTCCGATTTTTAGTAGGCGTCATTAGTCATCTATCGATCGACATTTAAAGGTGAACACCATCACCTATTCATTTACGGAAAGTTTATCATACCTTCTTAGAAAAAACAATGACACTATTTCTCTTTCTTCACGATTTCTGTAAATTCATAGAATGGTGCCAACTTTACAAGTTGTTGATTGCATTGATCGCTATCGTGACAAATATAATTCCCTTTTTTGGTATACGTGCCATCTGATCCAGATTTCGTTGTGGAAAGAAACATTGCAACATTTGAGGTCTTATGACAAATCGCACACACCCCTTTGATGATCGTCGGTGAAAGTGTTCCATGCACCCCTTTTAGCTGGTCGTTCTCGTAATAAAGCAGATATTTCTTTTGTGTTCCTGGGTCGTTCCAACCAATATACGTGTGTTCTTTCAGATCTAAGATTTGCCAATCTGGTTGTTTCAACTTTTTCACTTTTCGGAATATTTTTTCCACTTGGATTTTTGATGGTTGCTTGAATGGCGCAACATGTTCTTTCAAACGCTCGAGCAATTCTGCTGCTTTTTCTTTTTTCAAATTCGTATCCATGATCTGCTGCACAAATGGTTCAAGTAAAACGATTGCTTGCGGATCATTTTCTACTACCTCATTGATTTTTTCTGTTGCTAACGCTTGGACTGTCGCGACAGTTTTTTTGTCATTCACTGAATGATACACATTCAATAATTGCTCGATTTCTCGTTTAATAAAGAAATATTGATAGGTTTTAATTGTTGTTTCCATGATTTTTTGAGTCCTTTCTTCTTTCAAAAGTAGCTACTTTGAAGAAAAAAGTGTCCTTCAACAAAGTTAGCTTAATAACTGAAGTCCTTGAACTCTGCTAAATAAGATACATATGGCATCTCATCACCCCCCTTATGCTTTTTTCATTATGTACAGTTATCTAATAAAGAGTTAACCTTATCTCTCTTATTTCGTCAACTACTTTCGTACAAAAAAACAGTCAAAGAATGCCCAAAATCGGGTTCTTTGACTGTTTCGATTCGGCTGGTCAATGGGTTAAACCGATTGTTCTTTACCAAAATATCGTTGCCATTTTTGTTTCATCGTATCTGTTACCGGTTGTGCCGCTTCTTTCACTGCACAATACTTGTCCACAAATGTCACAATATAGCTTTCTTTGTATTTTGGCGGAGCGATCGTTGCGCCCCACATGTGTTTCAAAATGATGTCGCGTTCTAAATCAGAAAGCTCTGTGATCTTTTCCGCATTCTTTACTGCGATTCTTGGATGCACATACGCATGTGTTCCTTCATCAAATTTTGTCGTACGCCAGTCATAGTAAAATAGGTCATGTAAAAGTCCTGCACGTGCAGTTGCTCTTGCATCTCCACCCCATTTTTTTGCTAATTTGTAGCTATAGTAAGAAACACTGATCGAGTGTTCCAATCTTGTCGAATGTACATGTTGAATATAGTCAGCTAATTTTTGCACAGCTTCTGTTTCTAATAGATCTTCGATATAAGACATGTATTCTTCGTCTTCACGCCATTTTTCTGTCATAATTTTCGATCTGCCACCTTTTTGAATTTCATTTATCGTTGAAATTGTACATAGTATATCACTCGCGTTCGGAATATTCTAGTGAGGTTGACTAAAAATCCAAAAAGCTTAATAGTTCCTTAATCAAGAAGAGAGATGATACAACAATATCCCCGTAGCAACACCGACATTCAATGATTCGGCGTGTCCATTCATTGGGATATAGATATTTTTATCGGTCAACGCTAGCAACTCTGATCGCACCCCTTGTCCTTCATTCCCCATAATGATCACATAATTTTTTGTTGGAGTGATTTCAGGTAAAGAAATTGCCTCTTCATTGAGTTCTGTTCCATAAATCGCAAACTCTTTTGCTTTTAATTCAGGAATGAGTGCGTCTAATTCTTGCACGATGACGGGTAAATGGTAGTTGCTTCCTTGCATACTTCTCAATACTTTGGTGCTATAAATATCAGCTGTTCCTTTACCTAAGATGACGCCGGCTAAACCAAACGCATCGGCTGTACGGATCATTGTTCCGACATTTCCAGGATCTTGGACATTGTCTAATAGCAACCAGCCGCCGGTATCGATTGATGACTGGCTGACTTCTAATGGCATTACTGCCACGATTCCTTGTGGTGTCGGTAAGTCAGAAATCGCTGACATCACTTCATCAGTGACTAAGAAGTGATTCAATGCGTGTTGCTCGACCCATGTCCCCCACTCTGACCAGCCTTTTTCTGTCAGAAAGATCTCTTTCGGTATAACTTGGGAGTTCACAGCTTCTTCGATCAAATGGAACCCTTCAAGCAGGTATTCCTGACCTTCTTCGCGGTGCTTCTTTTTATGTAATTTTTTTAATTCCTTGATTCTAGGATTTTTTGCTGATTGAATTTTTTTCACGTTTTTCCACCTCACTTTATTATAGCATGGAATCAATCTTGGAGCTTGTTAGTTTTGGAAAAAATCGTTATCATAAATTTATAACTAAAGGAAAGAGTGGTGCTTTAGATGAAAAAGGTAAAAATGAATGTACAAGGTCGTGTCCAAGGTGTTGGTTTTCGCTATATGACGAAAATGGTGGCTGATCAACTAGGTGTGACTGGCACAGTTAAGAACGAAGAAGATGGTTCGGTGACGATCGAAGCCGCTGGCGAGGAATCAGTCATTGATCAGTTCATTAAAGAAGTCAAGCAGTCACCTAGTCCAAGCGGTCGTGTCCAATATGTCGATCTGCAAGAACATCCGATGATGGAGGAACGTAAAAAATTCGATGTGATTGGCTAAACTTAGTGATTCGTCTATCCCTATCTCCTAATTTTGGCAGCGGTCTACTAAAAATAGCGAAGGCTTGTGTTTTTTAATTGTGTGTGATCATATCCCTTCACTTGATTGACTCGTCTTACGAGGATTATTTGAATTTTCTATGAAGTTCATTGAATTATTCACATATTTTTAGTATAGTTAAGCTTGTGTAAAAATTTTAAAAGAGGAAGTATTTTATGAATAAATGGAAAAACTGGTTACTAGGTTCTGGTCTTGTAACACTCTTACTTTTCTTATCTGGCTGTGTCAGAATGGATGCTGACGGAAACCCTGATACATCTGGGATCATTTATCGAGTACTCGTGCAACCTATGGGACAAGCGATTACATATCTCGTGCAGAATTTCAACTGGTCATACGGTTGGGCTGTTATCTTGATGACTGTGATCGTCCGAATCATCATTTTACCTTTAGGGATCAGTCAATCGAAAAAAACAATGATCCAGTCTGAAAAAATGCAAGCATTGAAACCTCAAGTCAGTGCCGCCCAAGAAAAATTAAAAGCGGCAACGACACGTGAAGAACAAATGGCTGCACAAGCAGAAATGCAACAAGTCTATCGCGAAAATGGTTTAAGTATGACTGGTGGTATCGGTTGTTTACCTTTATTGATCCAAATGCCGATCTTCTCAGCGCTATACTTTACTGCTCGTTACACAGAAGGTATCCGTGAATCGACTTTTTATGGTATTGATCTAGGAAATCCAAGTTTAGTTTTAGTTGCGATCGCAGGGATCGCTTACTTGCTCCAAGGATATATCTCAACGATCGGTATTCCTGAAGAGCAAAAGAAAACAATGCGTACGATGTTGATCGTGTCGCCAGCGATGATCGTTTTCATGTCGATCAGTGCCCCTGCCGGAGTAACACTTTACTGGGTAGTCGGCGGTATCTTTAGTTGTCTTCAAACATTTATTACAAATGTCATCATGAAACCACGACTAAAAGCACAGGTGGCAGAAGAATTAAAACAAAATCCACCGAAACAAGTCGTGACACCTCGAAAAGATGTGACACCTGAAGAAACAACGAAATCAACAAAAAAAATCAATACACAAGCTACAGCGAATAGAAACAATACTAGCGGGCGTAATGCTGGCAAACAACAACGTAAAAAATAAAAGAGTTTGGGATGTGTGAACATCCCAGACTCTTTTTGCTCTACTTGGCTTTACTTTGTAATGATTTGATCTAGACTTGCAATACTCAATGCCATATCAGCAATTTGTTGTAATTGCGCTAGACGATTGTTGCGGACAGCTTCATCTTCGACCATTACCATCGTTTGATCGAAATACTGCTCGATAACTGGTCTCAAGCTAACTAATTGGTCATAATTCTCTTTGAGTGTCCGTTCAGCAAACTCAGCTTTCACTTCTTCGACCGCTGTATACAATGCTTTTTCTGCTTCATTTTCAAATAAGCTTGGATCTACTTCAACTGTCGTGCCTTCCGCTTTTTTCGCTAGATTCATCACACGTGTCAAAGCTTCCATTGATGGTTTGAAGTTTTCATCTTGTAGACGTTCTTTCAATAGACGTGCTGCTGCAAATACTGTAGTCAAATTGCTTTCTTTTGCATTCAAGACAGCATCGATCACATCATGGCGAATGGCTTTTGTTACCAAACGTTGGCGCAAACGTCCTTTGATAAAGTCAATGACGTCATTTCCTTGAACAAATGCTAAACCAAAACGCTCTTGGTTTTCATTGATTGCATCGTTTACTTCTTGTTGTAATTGTGCCAATGGGAACGCCCATTGTTTTTCTTCAATGATTCGAACGATACCATAGGCTTGACGACGTAATGCGTATGGATCGTTTGATCCGCTTGGTATCATTCCTACAGTGAAGAAAGAGAAAATACTATCTAGTTTATCCGCAATCGCTAAGACCGCACCAACAGCTGTTTCTGGTAGTTCACCTTCACTGGCGATCGGCAAGTAGTGTTCCCGGATCGCTGTCGCAACTGCTGGATTTTCTCCGTGCAACAACGCATATTTTTCACCCATGATCCCTTGAAGTTCTGGGAATTCGCCAACCATGTTCGTGACTAGGTCAAACTTGTAGATTTCTCCTGCACGTTGTAAGTCAGAAAGTTCTTCTGAAGATAAACCGACTGATTGACCAATCACTGATGAAATCACTTGTACACGTTGCATTTTTTCATAAATGCTACCGATTTTTTCATGGAAAGTGACTGATTTCAATTTATTGACATAATGTTCGATCGGGAATTTTTTATCTTCATTGTAAAAGAATTCCGCATCTTCTAAACGAGCAGTCAATACTTTTTGATTCCCACGAACAACGTTATCTAACTTCACACGATCGCCGTTTCGTACAGCGATAAAGTGTGGCAATAGTTGTCCTTTCGCATTTCGCACATCAAAATAGCGTTGATGTTCCTTCATTGAAGTCACAAGAACTTCTTCAGGCACAGACAAATATTTTTCTTCAAAGTCACCGGCAAAGACTGTTGGATACTCCACTAGATTATTGACTTCTTCAAGTAGGTCTTCATCAAAATCGATATGCCAGTCATTTTCTGTTGATAATTGAGTGGCTTGTTCCATGATCATTTCTCTTCTCTTTTGTGGAGAGGCAATCACAAATTGCTCAGATAGTTTTTCTTCATACTCCCCTGGATGGGCAAATGTGACTTCTTCTCCTAAGAAACGATGCCCACGAGAAGTACGTCCAGTTTTCACATCTAAAAATTCAAACGGGATCACATCTTCTCCTAACAGTGCCACGATCCAGTGAATTGGGCGGATGTATTCAAAGTCAAATGACGACCAGTGCATCGTGACAGGGAATGTCATACTTTTAATCACATCGATCAGTCCTGTTAAGACTTCGATGGCTGGTTTTCCTTGTGTATATTTCGTGACATAAACGTATTCTACGCCTTTGATTTCTCGGAAAGTGATATCGTCTGTTGTCACTCCTTGTCCACGAACAAATCCTTGCGCTGCTTTAGACCAGTTACCTTCTGCGTCTAAAGCAATTTTTTTCGCAGGTCCTTTTACTTCTTCTTCACTATCCGCTTGACGTTCGGGTACGTTTGTTACTTTGATCGCCAAACGACGTGGTGTAGAGAATGTCTCAATTGCATCGTAAGTCAATTGATTGGCTGTTAAAAAAGCTGCTGCTTTTTCTTCTAATTGTTTCATGCTCGGTGTCACTACATGCGCGGGCATTTCTTCCAAGCCGATTTCTAATAATAAGTCTTTAGCCATCTTATTCAGCCTCCTTAACGGTCGTTGATTTTTCTGTTTGATCGTTCAGCAGTGGGAATCCAAGTTTTTCACGTTCTGCGACAAAGATTTTTGCTACAGATTTCGCCATATTACGAATACGTGCCAAGTAACCGGCACGCTCAGTCACAGATACCGCACCACGGGCATCTAATAGATTGAACGTATGGCTGCATTTCAAGATATAATCGTATGCTGGATGAACCAGATTTTCTTCAATGCAACGTTTCGCTTCTTTTTCAAAACGGTCAAAGTTGCTTAACAGTAATTCTTGATCACTGACTTCAAATGAATATTTTGAGTGTTCGTATTCTGGTTGTTTGAAGATCTCTCCATATTTGACACCTGCTGACCATTCAAGATCATAGACACTTTCAACTTCTTGGATGTAAGAAGCTAAGCGTTCCAATCCATAAGTGATTTCTGAAGTGACTGGTTTACAAGGCAAGCCCCCAACTTGTTGGAAGTACGTAAATTGAGTGATCTCCATACCGTCTAACCAAACTTCCCAACCAACACCGGCACAGCCCATCGAAGGATTTTCCCAGTTATCTTCAACAAAGCGGATATCATGTTCCAACGGATCGATCCCTAATAGTCGCAAGCTTTCCAAATAAAGTTCTTGGATATTTTCTGGTGATGGCTTCATTACGACTTGGAATTGATGATGTTGGTACAAACGGTTAGGGTTTTCGCCATAACGACCATCGGCTGGTCGACGTGACGGCTCAACATATGCAGCATTCCACGGCTCTGGACCGATTGCTCGCAAGAAAGTATATGGGCTCATTGTGCCCGCCCCTTTTTCTGTATCGTATGCTTGCATCAGCATACAACCGTTTGAAGACCAAAATTTTTGTAATGTCAAAATCATTTCTTGAACTGTTTGCTTCTTACTCATAAAATTACCCCTTTCATCTTAACCAAGAATCAAAAATAGTAATAAAAAAAGTCCCTATGTTTGCATAAACAAACATAGGGACGAAAATGTTCGCGGTTCCACCCTACTTCCGAGTCACTCGGCAGCTTCGTTGATCGTACTCACAAGTGCCTCTTCAAAAATCGTTTGCATCCGGCTCACACTCTCCCGAACTCGCTTGTGCCACATGATTTCCTACTGATCTTGATCATCGTACGTATTTGATTATTGAATGTACTTCATCAGTTACACTCATCTATTGAAAAAATAATCGTTACTATCTAGGCTTTATAATAGACGGTAACTAGCTACTTTGTCAAATATTTTTGAAAAAAAGTGCTTTGTTTCAATTTACCGATCATTCTTCGGTGGGCTTCTCCTGATTTCGATCATTCGCTGGTTTCATGATATGCTCCCAACTTTTCATTTGATCGATAAATTTTTTACTTTTTAAATGGATCCCGACGTATTCTTCATATAGCAGATCGATCAATTGACGAATTTTTTGCTTCGTTTCTTCTTTGACATTGATCCCACTGATACGATCATACGAAATCGCCGAAAACATCCGTACAAAGTAGACTGCTCGCGGGTCGGCATGATAGCGATGATGATCTAACTCCCAGTGGTTTTCACATAAGACACCGCCATATTTTGATGAGTAATCAAATTTTCCTTGAGTCTGCCCACATACCGCACAATGCGTCCAAACTGGCGAGATCCCAAAGCGTTGCAACAATTGGATCTCAAAGATGTTGGTAATGATCTCTGGGTCATCCCCTTGATCCATACGTTGTAGTGCTTGATGGGTAAATTGAAACAGATTGGGATCATATTGTCGATCCTCGATTGCCGCATCGACTAAGTTCAACAAGTACGTCCCATAACCGCTAAGAAAGATATCTTCTTGGATCTTACGAAACGAATGGACATCTTTCACGCTGTTGACAAAGGACAATCCTTCATTATGAAAATGACCGATATAGACTGCTTCCGTAAAAGGGAGCAAAGCCGGCGCGATCGGCTGATTTTGACGATGGATTCCCTTGACGTAAAACATCATTTTACCTGCCGATTCTGTAAATATCTTAACTAATTTATCTTTTTCCTTGTAGTTCCGGCTTGAAAGGATGATCCCTTTTGATTCTGCAAGCTGACTCATCGTCACGCCTCCTCTGATTTAAACATCGACTGCTTTTTTAATAAGCAAGAAAGTAGGAAAAAGTCATGCGAGCATCTAAGACAAAATTACTAGGCTCTTTTTGTCTTAATTGCTTCCATGACTTATTGATCTTTTACGCTACAACTAGATAAACGGTGTTCGAAAGCTAACTCCTACGATATTAAGCCAAAATTTGAAAAAATATGAGAAGCTATTTTCTCAAATTCTTTCTTAATACTCGGAGTTGACCAGCTTTCTCACAACCTTGTTTAGTACTCGTCTTGACGATACCCAAAATCTTGTAAATAAACTCGCTTGTCTCGCCAATCTTTTTGGACTTTGACCCAAAGCTCTAAAAAGACTTTATCCCCCAACAGGTTCTCAATATCTCTTCGTGCTTTTGTGCCGATATCCTTCAGCATCTTACCGCCTTTGCCGATAATGATCCCTTTTTGACTATCGCGCTCCACGATGATCGTCGCTTGGATATGGATTTTATTGTTCTCATTGCGTTTCATTGTGTCGATCACTACTGCAACTGAATGCGGGACTTCATCTCGTGTTAAGAATAAAACTTTTTCTCGGATCAATTCAGAAACGATAAAGTACTCTGGATGGTCTGTCACTTGATCGTCAGGGAAATATTGTGGCCCTTCAGGCATTTCATCCACTAAAACATCCATCAAACGCTCCACATTGTTTCCTTCTGTAGCAGAAATCGGCACCACTTGTGCAAAGTCCATTTGTGTCGAATAATCTTCAATGATTCCCAATAGCTCATCAGGATGAACCTTATCGATCTTATTGATGACCAAATATACCGGTGATTGAACATTTTTCAATCGTTCGATGATAAAATCGTCACCTTTTCCTCTTTTTTGATCGGCGCTGATCATAAATAATACCGCATCGACTTCACGTAATGCACTATAGGCTGTTTCTACCATGAAATCACCTAAGCGATGTTTTGGCTTATGGATCCCTGGTGTATCAATGAAGATCAATTGCGCTTCAGGAGTCGTATATACTCCTTGAATCTTATTTCTCGTCGTTTGCGCTTTATCACTCATGATCGCGATTTTTTGACCAACGATCCGATTAAGCAATGTGGACTTACCAACATTTGGTCGCCCAACGATTGCGACAAATCCAGATTTATGTTCTGACATAGTTACTCTCCTTTTAATTAAAAAACAGTTGATAGATTTTTGGACCAAATAAAATGATCCCGACGATCACAGCAAAACAAGCTGTCAAAAGCACCGCACCAGCTGCCATATCTTTGATTTTTTTTCCAATTGGATGAAAATGGAAGTCTGTGAACATATCGACTACATTTTCAAACACAGTATTCATGATCTCAACGATCCATACGAGAAAGACTGAAAGGAGCAACCAGAGCCACTCCATTCGGTCCAACTGAAAGACGACGCCCATCAGCAATGCAATGATGCCAAAAGCAACGTGTTTCTTCATATTTCGTTCTTCATCGAAAACTGTTTTAACGCCTTGTAAAGCAAACTCCACTGACATCCAAAAATGTTTGTTTTTATCTGCCTTTTGTTCTTCTTTTCTACCTTTTAAGTCCATAAGCATCTAAAATCTCTTTCTGTAGTCCAAACATTTCCGCTTCATCTTCAGGTGTCATGTGATCATAGCCATTGATGTGTAAAAAGCCATGCACGGCTAAGAATCCTAATTCACGATCATAGGAATGACCGTATTCTTCTGCTTGTTCTTTTGCTCGATCGATCGAGATCATGATATCGCCTAACACACGAGGCATTGGCTCATCGTCCTCTTCAAAAATCACCGGGATCTCATCTTCAACCTCATCTTCTAATGCAAAACTGATCACATCAGTTGGTGCATCTTTGCCACGGTACGTACGATTGATTTCCTGAATAGACGGATTATCCATGAACGTGACCGACATTTCTGTTTCATCTGATAAAGAAAGTTTTTTTGCGGCAAATTGAAGAAGTTCTTCGATTTCTTTGATTTTCGTTTCAGATACAGTATTTGTTTCATCGATAAATGTAATATCCATTAGGCATCGCTTCCTTCTTGCTATTCTTTTTCTTGTTTCATTTTTTCTGCTTCAGATTTCATCTTAGGGTATTTGATCCTTGAATGGAAGGTACTGCTCAAGCCGCTAACAAGGGATTTTTCCACTTTGCGGATTTCTTTGAGTGTCAATCCACTGTCATCTAGCTGTCCATCAGAAATTCGTTCTTCAATCAAATTATGCACAAAAGCCTGGATTTTTTCGCTCGTCGGATGATCCATTGCTCGCACAGCGGCTTCGCAACTATCCGCAATATTGACGATCCCAGCTTCGCGGGTTTGTGGTCTTGGTCCAGGATAACGGAATTGTTCTTCCGTTACTTCCGGGTTACGTTCTTTTGCTTTGATGTAGAAATAACGCATCAAGGTCGTCCCATGATGTTGCTTGCAAATATCGATCACCATTTGTGGCATATCGTATTCTTCTAAAATTTTAGCGCCATCTGTCACATGCCCAAAAATAATCTGTTTACTATCTTCAGGAAGTAAAAAATTATGCGGATTTTCTGCGCCAGAAGGCAGGTTTTCGACGAAAAAGCTCGCATGTTTGATTTTGCCGATATCGTGGTAGTAACAAGCTACTCGGGTCAATAGTGACCGCCCGCCGATCTCAGCGACTGCATTCGCACTTAGATTTGCAACCATCATACTATGGTGGTAAGTGCCGGGTGCTTCTTCTAGTAATTGCTTCAACAATGGATGATTTGGATTACTCAATTCATTCAAAACGATCACACTGTCGTCATTTACCAATAATTCGATATATGGATGTAATCCGATCGTCAAGAGATAAGATAGGAATGCACCCATGAAACCACACACTAACGTCAACCAAGTCGTACCATCACTAAAACTCATTCCTTGATAAACCACTAGAACGACATCCATCAATAATGGAAAGACAACGACCCACATGATTGCTGGAAACCATTGTTCTGAAATCCGTTGACGCTTCAAGATCGCTGCTAAAAAGCCAGCAAAAAGATACGAGATCAAAATAACGGTCAAGAAATTCGTACCAATCGAATTATAAAAAATGAACAGCGCTGAAACTGCCTGGAATAACGCAGCCATGATACCTGCTCTTCGATTTAGGAAAAAGTTCAACACAAGCGGTACGAACGCCGCTGGATAAAGCAGCGGAATATAAGTTGCTTGTTCTGTTTGAAAGACTTGGAAAAATTTCATCAATAAAATACTGATGGACATGGCTGTCACATAAAAAAGAATATATTCTGTTCGTTTGAATAGATCTTTATATTGGAGTGAGTTGTAGAATAACACGCCAATTTGTAACAATACCGCTAAAATCATTGCGACAAGTGGAAAAATTGAGGTAGATTGACTCGTCAACCCTAGCAATTCTAACTTTTTCATCGCGGTTGCATCGATCTGGTTTCCTTCACGAACAATGATCTCCCCTTGGAAAATCATGACAGGTTGAATCGAATCTCGTGCCTCTTGCTTCAATTCTTCTGTCCGCTTCTCGTTTAGAATGTCATTGACAACGATTCCCTGATCCACTAAGTAACGGATCATTTCTTGTTGTTCAGCCGAAACATTCAAATATTGGATCTTCTCGTCTGCTTCTTGTTTGAAATTGTCCAGATCACTTTCTCGAACTTGCTTACTCATTTGTTCGTCGATCAATTTCAAGCTTTCATCACGAATCGTCGTGATCTCACTATCGGACATATCCATGATCGTTGAGTAAAAACTATTTGGTAATTTCTGATAGAATGCGACATCATCAGCATTTGAATTTTCAAATATTCGTTTCAAAGCTGCTATCCGTTCTTCTACGGTTGGTTTTGGTACATTTTCATCTTCTTTTGCCTTACTGACTTTCTCTTCGTATTGCTTGTCGATCGTGTCATTGGCACGCCTGATCAATACAAATAGTTGATTGATACGACGATCTTGTTCAGAAGCTAGATCACTTTGATAAGTGTATTCAGGTGTGACCGCTTCAGCAGCTAACTTCCTTTTTTGCTCTGTTTCTTCCGTGTTCTCAATCGTTTTATTGGCACGGATACTTTCTTCTGCTACTTGTCCTTCTCTAAAATCATTGGGCTTTTGTTTTACACTGCTAAACATTATCCCACACATCAAAATGAAGAAAAGCAATAAGAGAAATGGAGCAGCAGCTTTACCTAGTTTCGCTTGAAGGTGCTGCAATATTTTGTTCAACATGTGGTAATCCTCCTAAAAAAGCTATTCCTGATGAAGATCCGCTTTTTCATAAGCTTTGATGATTTCTGCCACGACAGGGTGACGAACGACATCGCTAGCTTCAAAATTCACAAAATCGATTTTTTTGATTTGTTTGAGTGTTCGTTCGGCATGGATCAATCCACTCATTGTCCCTTTTGGCAAATCGATCTGGCTCGTATCCCCATTGACGATCATTTTTGACTGATAACCAAGACGAGTCAAAAACATTTTCATTTGGGCAACCGTCGTATTTTGGGCCTCATCTAAAATGACAAAAGCATCATCTAAGGTTCTTCCACGCATATAGGCAAGTGGGGCAATTTCAATGATTCCTCGCTCCATCAAACGATTCGTATGATCTAATCCAAAAATTTGATACAAGGCATCATACACGGGACGTAAGTATGGGTCGACTTTCTCTTTTAAATCTCCTGGTAAGAAACCAAGATTCTCCCCTGCTTCAACGGCTGGACGAGTCAAAATGATTTTTTGGACTTCGCCTTTTTTCAACGCAGCAATGGCTAGTACGACAGCCAGAAATGTTTTTCCGGTGCCGGCTGGTCCTACACCAAAGACAACATCATGTTTTGCTACAGAATCGACGTATTTTTTTTGTCCGCTGTTTTTGACACGGATCGGTTTGCCGTTCCGGTCTTTGACGATTTCTTGTTCATACATCTCAACAAAATAATCCAGCGTCCCTTTTTGCGCCATTTTTAATGCTGTGACTACATCAGGCATACTGACATGGATTCCTCGTTTGATCAATTCTTGTAATGTTCGAATCACGGAAGCAGCCAAAGAAATATCGGTTTCGTCACCGATGATCTGGATGACTTCCCCTCTTGCATGGATCGTCGTTTCAGTTGTTTCTTCGATCAGTTTGATATGTTTATCATGTGATCCTAAAAGCATACTGACATCATCAGCAGCTGTTAATCTAATATCCAAAGAACTAGACTCTTCTGTCAAAAATAGACATCTCCTTTATTTCAAATCGTTCCTACCTATTCTACCATAATCACGAAAAACTATATAGCGAATAAAATGCGACGTTTTTACAAAAAGATGTTACAAATAAGAATCAACGATTGATCAAGCGGTCTAGACATTAAAATCAGTACTTTATTACTTAAAAAAATTTATATGATAAGGAAAAAACTGTTTTATTGAGGATTTCTCATAGAAACACAAAAAAACTACGGACATTTTCATGTCCGTAGTTTCATTTGCTAAGATTAAGACTGCAATAGTTCTTTTACGATAGCATTGACTTGGTTTCCATCTGCTTTTCCTTTGACTTTAGGCATGATGACTCCCATGACTTTACCAAATTCTTTTACAGATGAAGCACCTGTTTGCGTGATCGCATCTTGAACAAGTTGTCGAATTTCTTCTTCAGAAAGTTGTTCTGGCATATACTTTTCGACTATCACAATTTCACTTTTCACTTTTTCAGCTAAATCGTCACGTCCAGCTTCCTCGAATTCATGCAAAGAATCACGGCGTTGTTTCATTTCGCGAGACAACACTGTTAGTTCTTCTTCTTCTGTCAAGTCGTGACCTTCTTTAATCTGCTCGTTTTGTATAGATGACTTGATCATACGAATCACCTGTAAAGATTCTTTATCTTTAGCTTTCATCGCTGTCTTCATGTCATCGTTCAATCTACTTAGTAGTGACACACTACCAACTCCAATTCATCAAAGAACTAGAATTTTTTGCGTTTTCTAGCTGCTTCAGATTTTTTCTTACGCTTTACACTTGGTTTTTCGTAGAATTCACGTTTACGAGATTCTTGTAAAGTACCCGCTTTTGACACGGAACGTTTGAAGCGACGAAGAGCATCGTCAAGTGATTCGTTTTTGCGAACGACTGTTTTTGACATATTAATTCCCTCCCTCCGAGCTTAAAAAGTAACCGTAATTGTTATTGAAATGTTAATCTCAAGAAACAAGACTGTTCTATAAACATTATAGCTAATGCAGTTTTGACCGTCAAGAGAATCTTATGATTTTTTTAAATATTCAATTGTTATTTTATTGAAAATTATCATTGACAGCTCTCACAGCGACCAAATATTTCAAAACGATGCCCTTCAATGGTACATCCACTTAATTGCTCTTCGAAGTAATTCATTGGGCACATATGGATTTCTTTTGTCACACCACAAACGGTACAAATAAAGTGATGATGGTGTCCGATCTCGCCTTGGCAACAATGGAAACGGAATTTCATCTCTCCATTTAAATCGGTTTCTTCCAAAAGGTCCAACTCTGAAAAATCGTGCAAATTACGATAGATCGTGTCATAGCTGACCCCTTTAAATTCCTGACTCATATAATCAAAGACTTCCTTTGCAGAGACATACCGATTGCGTTTTATCAAATAAGCGAGCAATGCTTCCCGCTTTTTGGTGTATTTAAATCCGTTATTTTTCAATGTTTCTAAAGATTGTTCGATCAATGTTTGTTTATTCATGATTATCCCCCAAATCAAAATGATTACGAAGTATGGATACTTGAGTATGGTATAATAAACCTAAAAAAAAAGCAAGTGAGGTTTTTTATTTATGACTGCCGAATCAAACGAAGTCGTTACCTTCTTTGTCATTTCAGACTCCGCAGGTGAAACAGCGACAAAATTAGCCCAAGCCACGATGGCGCAATACCCGTCGATCGAATTTAGTTTATTTCGACGAACTTTTGTGACAGACCCGGATACGTTACAGCGTGCGCTAACGGATGCCTTGGCAGAAAAAGCGTTAGTGCTTCATACTTTGATCAATCAAGAATTAGTCGACCTGACCAATGAGTTTTGTCAAAAAAACAAGTTATACAGCTTTGATGTATTGACACCTCCGATTGCCGAGATCGAGCGCTTGACTGGCATCAAACCGACACGTCAACCGGGAGCACTTCATCTCTTGAATGAAAATTATTTCAAGCGTATCAAAGCAATGGAATTTGCAGTGAAATACGATGATGGCAAAGATCCTCGTGGTTTTTTAGAAGCCGATGTCGTCTTACTTGGTGTATCTAGAACTTCTAAAACACCATTAAGTTTGTTTTTAGCCAATAAGAATCTAAAAGTTGCGAATCTACCGCTGATTCCACAAGCACATATCCCTAAACAGTTGTGGGAAATCGATCCGAAAAAAATTGTTGGTTTAACAAATAATCCTGATATTTTAAATAACATTCGTAAAGAACGGATGCGTTCGTATGGTCTTAACCCGGATACTGCTTACTCAGATATCGAAAAAATTCGTGCAGAGCTTGAATTTGCCAATGAACTTTATGAGAAATTAGGTTGTGTGGTCATCAATGTCGCATCTCTTTCTATTGAAGAAACAGCTTCATTGATATTAAACGAGTTGGAATTGGAAGACCATAGCTATTACGGCACAGAAACATCTGAAGAAAAATAGTTCAACTCTCTTTAGATGATAAAAACAGGATTTGAATCCACTGATGCGTGGATCAAATCCTGTTTTTCGTCTATCAAGTTAATTTTTTTGATGCGCTACATGCTTGATCGTTTGCTCTAAAATATCCAAAACGTGGAAGTCATCTAGACTATAAAGGATCGTTTTCCCTTCACGTCGGGATTTCACCACATGATTTTCACGCAGTAAACGTAACTGATGGGAAACAGCCGATTGTTCCATTTGAACTGCTTGACTGATCGACGTAACATTCTTTTCACCATCTTTTAGATAAAGTAAAATATTCAAACGTGTCGGATCACTTAATACTTTGAATAGTTGACTCACTTTATCTACTTGTATGTGTTGATTGATTGCCAACAGCTTCACCTCCGTCAAAAAGACTGACTACTAAAGTGTACCACTTTTTTCGTCAGTCTCAACTATTTATTCTTCTGTCATTGATTTGATGCTGGCTTCAAACGCAGAGATTTTTTCTTGGGCTGCTTCATTTGAATCACCTTTGACACCAATATAAAATTTGATTTTTGGTTCAGTTCCAGAAGGACGGATCGCAATCCAACCATCTTCCTCCAATGTGTATTTCAAGACATCTGAAGGTGGTGTTGTTAGTTTTTCCGTCTGTCCATTTGCATCTGTTCTTGTTTGTGCTTTGAAATCTTCTGTTTGTAAGACTTTTGCTCCGGCAAATTCAGTTGGTGCATCGTTTCTGAATTTCTCCATCAATTGGGCGATTTTCGCTGAACCTTCTTGGCCACTCATCGTAACTGAGATTGTTTTTTCTGCATAGTAGCCATAAGTTTCAAAAATCGATTGTAAGCCGTCATAAAGCGTCTTATCTTGTTTTTTATAAAATGCTGCAACTTCGGCTAATAATAATAGCGCTTGGATCGCATCTTTGTCGCGAACGAATGGTTTGACCAAATAGCCGTAGCTTTCTTCAAAACCAAACATAAATGTATGGGAGTCTGTCTCTTCAAATTGTTGAATTTTTTCAGCAATAAATTTGAAGCCAGTCAAGACATTCATCATTTCTGCCCCGTAATGTTTGGCGATCGCTGCTGGCAATTCACTTGAAACGATCGATTTCAAGACTGCTGCATTTTCTGGTAACGTTCCTTTTTCTTGATGTGCTTCCAAAATATATTGAACGAGCAATGCACCGATTTGATTTCCTGTCAGCACTTTATACGAACCATCTGGCAAGCGCACAGCTGCACCTAGTCGATCGGCATCCGGATCAGTAGCGATCAGTAGGTCTGCGCCTTCTTTTTCGCCTAGACGGATCGCATATTCAAAAGCAGAGTGTTCTTCTGGATTTGGTGATTTGACGGTAGTGAAGTCTGGGTCAGCGACCGCTTGTTCAGGAACCAAAACGAATTGTTCAAAGCCTGCTTGAGTCAACGCACGCTCGCCTAACATTTTGCCTGTACCATGTAACGGTGTGAAGACTAGCTTCAACTCTTTCCCTAATGTTTCTACTAATTCATGATTGATCGTCACTGCTTTGATTTCTTCCAAGTATGCTTGATCGATTTCTTCGCCGATGATCGTGATCAAATCACTATTTTTTGCTTGTTCTTCCGCTAAAACTTCCACTTTCAATGGATTACTTACGTTGCGGACATATTTTGTCAATGCGTCTGCATCAGCAGGTGGCATTTGTCCACCGTCTTCGCCATAGACTTTATAACCGTTATATGCCGCAGGATTATGAGAAGCTGTAACCATGATCCCTGCAAACGCGTTAAGATGACGAACTGCAAAAGAAAGCTCTGGTGTTGGACGTAAGCTTTCAAACACAAAAGATGGAATCCCATGTTGTGCTAAAGTTTTCGCCGCTTCCATCGCAAATTCTGGCGATTGATGGCGTGAATCATAAGCAATTGCCACACCACGTTTTTTGGTTTCTGTTCCTTGTTCATCCATAAATTGCGCAAGTCCTTCTGTGGCTTGACGTACTGTATAGATGTTCATTCGATTGATACCAGGACCTAAGATCCCGCGCATTCCTGCTGTTCCAAATTCCAAAGGTGCGTAGAACGCATCTTCTAATTTTTCAGGATTTTCACTTAATTCTTTTAATTGTTTTTTTAAATTTTCTTCTAATGATTCTTCAGTTGCCCATTGCTCGTAAACTTGTTTCCAAGACATGAAGCTGACACCTCTTTCTAAAAATATGTTCCTTTCTAAGTATAGCATTCTCTTTTTAGATAGCAAAGCATAAGAAAAGGTTGTGAAAGAAGCGTTCTGCACTAAGGCACAAGAGAAAAAAATCGAAAATGGCTTTTTCATTTTTGATTTTTTTCTCTTGTGTCCGAAGTGTTGCTTCTTGAACACCGTTTATCTAGGTTGTGAAAGAAGCGCTTTGCCCGGAACACATTTTGTCTGGGAGGTAAAAAAATAAGCCCTACCAGCCGAGAATAGTTTCCTATCTTGGTCATGGTATGGCTTATCTGCAAAGGTGTTATTTTGGGAACACCTTTTATTCCGTTTTAAAGTTAGAAACAAAAATGAATTTTATTTTTGTTCCAGACACCTTATTACGCTTTTGTTTCTTCTAAAGATTCCAAGTATTTATAAACTTGTTGTCCGGCAATCCCACCATCACCAACTGCTGTGGTGATTTGGCGTAAGTCTTTTTCTCTTACATCGCCAATAGCAAAGACACCAGGCATATTCGTGCGCATGTCTTGATCAGTTGGTATCCAGCCTGCATCATTTGTTAGTCCCGCTTTACGGAAAGGTTCTGTCAATGGATCTAACCCAACGTAAATGAACACGCCATCTGCTGCTAACTCGATTGGTTCACCAGTTTTTGCATTATGGCCTTTGACACCAGTCACGACCATCTCATTACCGATGATCTCATCAGTGATCGTATCCCAAACAAAAGAGATTTTTTCATTGGCAAATGCACGATCTTGAATGATCTTTTGCGCTCTTAATTCGTCACGACGGTGAACAACGATGACTTCTGAAGCAAATTGTGTCAAATATACCGCTTCTTCTACAGCAGAATCGCCACCACCGATTACAACTAATCGTTTGTTACGGAAAAAGGCTCCGTCACAAACTGCACAGTAAGATACACCACGTCCAGCATATTCTTCCTCGCCTGGTACACCTAGTTTACGATGGATACAACCAGTTGCGATGATCACTGTTTTTGCTTCATAGCTTTTGTCTTCACAAATGACTTCTTTGTAATTGCCATGATCTTTGATATCTTGGACGATACCATAGATGTTTTCGGTACCAAATCGTGAAACACCTTCATACATTTTATAAGCAAGATCTGGACCCATGATCGAGTCAAATCCAGGATAGTTTTCGACTTCTGCGGTATTGTTCATTTGTCCGCCAGGTGCCCCTTGTTCGATCATTGCTACAGATAAGTTTGATCTTGAAGCATATAAAGCAGCTGTCATTCCAGCAGGGCCTGCGCCAATTACGATTACATCATACATATGTAGATTCCTCCGTTTTAAAAATCAAGTAAGCTTACTTTACAGCCAATCACATAAAAAGTCTATTGTTCTGCCTACGAGTCTCGAATAGATATATTATACTCGAAATCGATAGACAAAAACAATAGACTTTAACATTACATCTTATTCGTTCGCCAGGTTTTCTCCATTTGAGGCAATCACTTGTTTGTACCAATCAAATGATTTTTTCTTTGTTCGTTTCAATGTACCATTGCCTTCATTGTCACGATCAACATAGATAAAGCCGTAGCGTTTTTTCATTTCACCAGTTCCAGCAGAAACTAGATCGATACAACCCCAAGTCGTGTACCCTAAAAGATCGACACCATCAAGTTCAACTGCATCTTTCATCGCTTGGATGTGTGAAGCAAGATAAGAAATGCGGTAGTCATCGACAACATAACCATTCTCATCTGGAGTATCCACAGCACCTAACCCATTTTCGACAATAAACAATGGTTTTTGATAACGATCGTAAATATCGTTCAATGTTACACGCAACCCTAGTGGATCAATTTGCCAGCCCCATTCACTTGCTTCTAAATAAGGATTTTTCGTTGATTCAAAAATATTTCCGGCTGTTTGTTCGAGTAGTTTAGGATCTGTTGTTGAGACCCGAGAAGAATAATAAGAGAACGAAATGAAATCAACCGTATGTTGTTTCAATAATTCTAAATCTCCTGGTTCCATCTTGATCTCGATTCCTTGTCGCTCCATTTCTTTTAGCGCATACGCAGGATATTCCCCTCTTGATTGTACATCGATAAAGAAATAGTTTTCACGATCTGCTTGGCGTGATGCCCAGACATCTTCTGGTTTGCATGAGTAAGGATAATAAGCTCCCGCCGCTAACATACAACCGACTTTATTTTCAGGGTCAACTTCATGAGCAATCTTTGTGGCGATTGCACTCGCTAGCAATTCATGATGGGCAGCTTGATATTTGATTTGTTCGACGTTATCGCCTTCTTCAAAATACAAGCCAGCGCCCATAAATGGTGCATGTAAGATCATGTTGATCTCATTGAACGTCAACCAGTATTTCACTAATCCTTTGTAACGGTTAAAAATCACGTGACAAAGATTTTCATAAAAACCAACTAATTCTCTTGAACGCCATGCGCCATATTCTTTGATCAAATGCATTGGACAATCAAAGTGTGTGATGGTGACTAATGGTTCGATCCCATATTTCTGACATTCTTTAAAGACATCTTCATAGAATTTCAAACCTTCTTCATTCGGCTCTTTCTCATCACCCATTGGAAAAATTCGGCTCCACGCAATCGATAGACGATACGTTTTAAAGCCCATTTCTGCAAAAAGAGCGATATCTTCTTTGTAACGATGATACATATCGATTGCTTCTTTTGCTGGATAAAAATGTTCATCATCAAATTCAAACATTTTTTGTTGCCCAGTGATCACCGGAAAACGATCTGGACCGATTGGCACGACGTCTACATTCGCTAAACCACGCCCACCTTCATCGTATCCTCCTTCACATTGATTGGCAGCTGTTGCGCCACCCCATAAAAAGTCTTTTCTAAATCCCATCGTTACACTTCCTCCACTACACGTTTTTCTGACAATTCTCTTGCCAGTTCATCTTGTACTTCGATACCTTCTGCAATCAAGCGATCGATTGCTTCTTTAAATTGTGGCAAATACTCTTGGTGAGCAATAAACAACTCATCCATCATACGTTTTGCTGTTGCGCCAGAACGAACCAACGGATTGATCGTAAAGGCTTGTAATGCCGTGCCATAATCACCTGTGACAGCAGCTTCGATCGTCAGCAATTCCATGTTTTTCATCACTTGTAACCAGCCACGTTCAGCTGGTGGTAATGATCCAAATGCAACATTTCTTGCTCCTTGCGCTCCTACATAGGCTGTTACTTCGACTACACAGTCCGCTGGTAGATCAGGAACCGCGCCATTGTTTTTCGTTGAGACCACGATTTGGGTTTCTTTATTGCCGTAAATCGAAGCAATCGTTTCACATGCCGCATCCGAATAATAGGCACCGCCTCGTTGTTGTAATTGTTCTGGTTTGTGATCAAGTTGTGGGTCTTTGTAAAGTTCAAACAACTCTGCTTCTGTTTGTTTGACTTGCTGTGCCCGAGTGCCGATCGTGCGGTATTCTTCTAACGCATGAGCCAACATTTCTTCTTCACGATAGTAATAGCGGTGATACCCACAAGGAATCATTTGCATTTGGTCAAGTTGCTCTCTGAAAAATGGTACATCAAAAATATTTTTTGGTAATCCATTATCTTCGGCATAAAGTTGTTCGATCAGATCTCCTGTCCGATCATTTCCATTGGCATCCGCTACTTTGTGCCAATGGAAATGGTTTAGTCCAGCAAATTTATAGATCAAATCTTCTTTCTTTTCACTGATCATCACCGGTTCTGTCATCATCGCCATGACTGGAACATTGCATAAACCAATGACTTTATCCCATTTTCCATAACGAACGACTGCTTCAGTCACCATACCACTTGGATTGGCAAAGTTGATCAACCAAGCATTCGGACAAAGACGTTTCATATCTTCTACGACTGCTAAAATGATCGGGATCGTACGAAACGCTTTGAACATGCCGCCAGCACCATTCGTTTCTTGTCCCAACATGCCGTAATAAGCAGGAATACGTTCATCTTTCACACGAGCATCTAACTGACCGACGCGAAATTGTGTGGTGACAAAGTCAGCATCTTTCAACGCTTCTTCACGATCTAACGTTGCGTAGATTTTCACGTCGTAAGGAGAAGCATCCCACATCCGTTGAGCCATTTCACTGACGATCGCTAATTTTTCACGACCAGCTTCAACATCAACTAACCAGATCTCACGAATCGGTAATTCATCGTAACGTTTGATAAATCCTTCCATTAACTCTGGTGTGTAGCTACTTCCGCCACCAATTGTCGCAATCTTGATTCCTTGATTCATATCCTCACTCCTTCTTCTTTTTTACAACTCTATTATCATTTTTGTAAATAAAAGACACAATACTTTTTAATTACTTTGCATATTCATTTACAAAATGAGCGATTATCTTGCGATTATTTGTAAATTTATTGCGCATAACAGAATACTGATCTACGGAGAAAATATTTGATTAACCAACATTTTATATTACATAACCTCAAAAGATAGACTCCTAAATTAGGGGATTCCTTTTATTGACACACCGAATAATACCGTTTACAATTATTTTACATATTTTTCATAAAAAACGTAAAAAAGAGGATAAAATCATGCTATTAAAGGAAAAGCTCAAACAAATCAACTTCTCACCTTCAGAAAGTGAAGTTATTCGCTTTCTTCAAACAAATGAAACAACGTTAGCCGATCAAACAATTCAACAAATTGCAACGACTTGTTACGTCCATCCTTCTACGTTGATTCGGATCGCTAAAAAAATGGGGTTTCACGGGTGGGTCGATTTTAGAGATGCGTTCATTGCCGAAACCGAATACCTTCAAGGGAATTTTCAAGAAGTAGATGCCAACCTCCCTTTTTCCGAAAATGAGGGAATCATGACGATCGCCAATCGAATTGCATCCCTTGAACGAATGACGATCCAAGACACCTTATCGTTGTTGTTGCATGATGATCTCCAACAAGCCAAACAGCTTTTGTTACGTTCCAATAAGATTGTTTTATTTTCTAGTGATACCAACACACTGATCGCTCAATCATTCAAATTGAAGATGAATCGCATCAAGCAGGAAGTGACCATTGTTCCGACTTCTGGCGAGTCTTATTATGACGCCTACAATTGTCAGCCTGAGAACTGTGCGATCTTGATCTCTTATACTGGTGAAAATCAGATGATGTTGCGGACTGCTGAAATATTGAAGGAAAAGCATGTGCCGATTTTATCGTTGACAAGCATTGGTGAGTCGAGCTTATCAACAGCAAGTGACGTTGTGCTGCGGTTGACCACACGAGAACGGTTGTACTCAAAGATCAGTAGTTTCACGATCAATACGTCGATTTCCTATTTGTTGGATGTTCTGTATAGTTGTGTCTTCGCTGAACACTACCGCGAAAACCTCGATTATTTGATTGAAGTCGGTCAAAAAGTTGACACACGCCAAATCAGCTCGTCGATCATGAAAGAAGAACTCTTCACTGATCCACTCGAGCCAAGTGATTAGGTCGTGTGCCAAGCTGAAAAGCAACTCCTTTAGCAACGAATAAATGACTTTCTCAGAAAAAAGCCGTAACATCCAAATCATGAGGGAGTTCCTCGGATGTTACGGCTTACTTCTCGGAGAGAGACCTTCCGAACATGATTATCTGTGGAAAAATGCTTGGTGTCTTTCATTCATCCCTTATAAAACCTTGATTTTATAGGCTTTTTACTCAGTTATGTCAGGGCGGTGATCAACTCATCCCCACTTGTCACGATCTTCGATTGATTCTCGACGATATCTAGATAATCTGCTGAATTTGTAATAATGACAGGGGTTTCTACACTGTATCCTTCACTTTCAATTGCATTGATATCAAAACGCAATAAGACGTCCCCTTGTTTCACCGAATCCCCTTGTTTCACAAATGCTTCAAAATGCTTTCCTTGTAATTGTACCGTATCTAAACCGACATGGATCAACAGCTCTAAACCACTTGCGGAAACTAAACCGATCGCATGTTTTGATGGGAATAAGGTCATCACAGTTCCGTCAAATGGTGCCACGACTTCGCCTTTTTCTGGGTAGATCAAGATGCCGCGACCTAACGCACCTTTGGCAAATGCCTGGTCTTTTGCTTCACTTAATGAAGCAATTCCGCCTTGAATCGGTGTTTTAACGATTTCTTTGATTTTACTTTCTTTTTTCTCAGCCACGACTTCTTCCGTATCTTTCCAGAATAAGAAAGTCAAAGTAAAACCAATGACTGCAGCAATCGCGATACCAATAAAGGCATTGTACATCCCACTTGCATCACTTCCATCAATGAAGTTGACTACCCCAAAAATACCTAAGCCACCCATTGTGTAGCCTGTGGTACCACTCATCATAAGGAAGATTCCAGAAAGTGAGCCGCCGATCATTGAATAGATAAACGGCATTTTTTTAGGGAGTGTGATCCCATAGATTGCTGGTTCTGTGACGCCAAAGATTCCTGAGATAAACGCAGGCATACATAAAGCTTTCATTTTCTTATCTTTAAATTTGAAATACATCGCTAACACAACTGCGGTCTGAGCGAAGCTTGCCCCATAAACAGCTACTAACATTTGGCTTGAGCCGTTTTGTGCCAACTGCATGATTGCTAAAGGAATGATACTCCAATGTAAACCAAAGATGACCAATACTTGCCAGAAGAAGCCAAGAACACCACCATAAAGGGCAGGTGAAAAAGCCATCAACGCTTCGAAACCAGCACTTAACCAGTCTGTCAATAAGCTAACGATTGGGCCGATAACTAAAAAGCCAATCGGTAATGCAATCAATAAGACCATAAATGGCACAACGAACGTTTGAACAACTGTTGGCACGATTTTCTTCGCCAATCTTTGGACTTGTGCGGCAAATGCAATAATAAAGATGACGGGAACGACACTGGATGTATAAGAAGCGCCCACCCATGGGATACCTAAGAAGCTCTCATAGGCTGGTAAACCTAAAAGACTAAATGGTGCGGCTGCCCCTTGATTTGCTGCTTCAAAGCTACTTTGTAATACGGGTCCTTGAACCGTCGGATAGACAAGGGCTGCACCGATCACGATCCCGACCATTGGATTCAATTTGAATTTTTTGGCTGCTGTATAACCTAAAATGACGGGCATGAAATAAAAGATTGAATCGCCGATCCCATTCAGCATGATATAATTTCCAGAAGTCTGTTCATAAAGTCCTAAGAAAACGAATAAGGCATTCAACCCTTTGACCATACCGGCAGCTGCTAATGCCCCTAAGAATGGTTGGAAACAGCCACTTAGAATATCGATCAAGCGATTAAAGATATTCCCCTTGGCAGGGGCTAATTCGGCATCTTCAGAAATGCCTGCCACACTCAATACGTCTGCATATACGTCTGGCACATGATTACCAATGACTACTTGATACTGCCCCCCGCTTTTCATTACGGTCACGACACCATCCATATTCTTCAATACTTCATCTGCCGCTTTGCTCTCGTCTTTTAATCGGAACCGTAAACGAGTCACACAATGCGTCAAACTACTGATATTTTCTTTGCCGCCAACATATTTGACGATTTCTTTTGCTAAGTCTTGATATTTTCCCATGTTTTCTTCCTCCAATTGTTTGATTGAAGGTTTAGCCAACTGAATGTCACTATCCTTTGTTACTTCCTCAATAAAAAATCCGTTCCTCCTTTTAATGATTTTTCAAATGATCATTATCTGCCAAACGAGCCAAATGGATCGTTAAGTAGACAATTTCATCGTCAGACATATGATAATTGAATGTTTCCTCTAAAAATAAAGCGATTTTATCCACACAACCTGAAGCAGTCTGGTATTTTCGCTGGATCATCTGGATCAGCTCTTCTTCGACTTCCCCCTCATGGGTAAGAGAAGTATTCATGACACGATTCAGAAAAAAACGCAGATGTGTCACAAAACGGAAAAAATAAATCGATTCTTCATCGAATGGTGTTTGATAATAATAGCGAACGATATTCAAAATATCTTGAATGGTTTTCGTAAACTGGTACATATTATTCATGCGGTCTTGCTCAGATTGGGCATTGACTAAATGAAGTGCAATGAACCCCGCTTCGTTTTCAGATAAATCAAAGCCATATTTATGATGGACTTTTTCGATCGTTTTTTTACCTATTTGATATTCTCTAGGAAATAATTGCTTGATATCATAAAGTAAAACATTGGATAACCCGACCCCTGTCTTATAACGTTTGATCGCATTGTATAGATGGTCGGTCAACGAAATATAGATTGACTCATTCAACGTCACACCAAGGGTTTCTTTCGTATACTCAATGATTTCGTAGGATAGTTCGAGATATTCCATGGGGATATCCTCTGCTAATTTTTGAAAATGCCTAGAGAGTCCATCATCTGTCAAATAAAATTCCTTATCGACACACGTTTCTGAAATCGAATCACCAATCTTTTTTTTGAATGCTAATCCTTTTCCCATGACGATCATTTCTCGATTCAACTTATCCCTTGTGACAACGACATTATTATTTAGAATTTTTTCAATCCGCATAATATCCCCTTTCTATGATTGTCACTCCCAATAAAAACAAAAAAACCCAAAAAGTCGGCCATGGCGTCTATTCATGGTGACTAATTAGGTTTAGCTTGCGTAATGCAATCACTATCCAACATTATATTCTTTTCTTCATATTAGCGAACTATTTTCAAAATGTCAACGCTTTCTTTTTTGTTGTTCTACTATTTCCAAAAATATTTTTACGTGTGTACTCAGAAGCTACCACTTCACTATCAAAATAAGGAATGATAAAAGAACAACAAGCTGTCCCCTCCAAAAACGTAAAAATTTTTCGGAGGATGCAGCTTGTTTGTCAACATTGACTGATTTTTCTTCACCTGATTGATCGGTGATATACAAAAACTTCAGTTTTGCTATTATTCACTTTGTAATTTGTACATATCGGCGTATAGCCCTTCTTCAGCTAATAGTGTTTCGTGGTTGCCGCGTTCCACGATATGGCCTTTGTCTAAGACAAGGATCAATTCGGCATCGCGGATCGTTGACAGTCGATGGGCGATGGCGATCGTCGTTCGTCCTTGGCGCATTTTTGCAAGTCCCTCTTGGATCAACACTTCTGTTTCCGTATCGATATTCGCTGTCGCTTCATCAAGGACTAAGATTTTAGGGTCAGTAACAATCGTTCGCGCAAACGTAATCAATTGACGTTGACCACTCGAATAGCTCGCTCCTCTTTCGATCACTTTTGAGTGATACCCTTTTGGCAATTCTTCGATGAACTGATTCGCTTGGACAAACTCCGCAGCCGCTTTGATTTGCTCATCTGTGATATCGGGGTCCATCATACGGATATTCCCTGCAATATCACCATAAAATAAGAAAGCATCCTGCAAAACTAAGCCCATTTTTTTCCGTAATTCCTCGATTGGATATTCACGAATATCATGATCATCGATCAAAATCTGCCCTTCATAAAACTCATAAAATCGCATCAGCACATTGATGATCGAACTTTTCCCACTTCCAGTATGACCGACTAATGCGACTGTTTCTCCTGGATTTGCAACAAATGAGATATTGTTCAATACATTGTTTTTTCCATCATAAGAAAAGCTGACATTACGAAACTCGATCTTCCCAGCAGTGATTGTACGATCCGCTGTTTCGTTTTGCTGTGGGGCATATTCTTCCGTATCCATGATCTTCAAGATACGACTACCCGCGACCGTTCCGTCTGTAAAGACACTCAAGAAGTCCATCATTTGTGACATCGGGTTAAAAAATCCTTGCACATACGTCGTGAAGGCAAAGATCAAACCGACTTCAACTGGTGAATTCAATGCATCAAATCCGAATAAGGTCAATGTCAAAGCAATCGCTAAGGCATATAGAAAACTGATGATCGGACTCAAAAGAATCGAGTTTGTCTTGATCATGGCATAGCGTGTCGCAAGATATTCTTCATTGACTTCCTCAAATTCCTTTGCCAAACGTGATTCTTGACGGAATTGTTGGATGATACGCATCCCAGAGATCGATTCATTCAATTTTGTATTCAATTGACTCAAACGTTCACGCATATTGCGATAGATCCTTGAACTGAATTTTTGATAATACCAAATCACTACACCAAGGATCGGCAAGAAGATCAAGCACCATAACGCGATTTTTTCATTGATCTGAAACATTGCGATAAATGAGGAGACGACCGCAAAAATACCTGTTAAAACCATTAGAAAGACATACCAAAATTCAAAAAGTGTCTCAGTATCATTCGTCACACGAGATACAGTGGAACCTGCGGGTGTTTGATCGAAGTAACGCATACCTAACGTATGAAGTTTCTCAAATAACTTCACACGGATATGCTGATACGTCTTCAATGAAGCCATCGAATATAAATACCATTGGAAAAACCAAATGATACTTTTGACAATGACCCCAAAAAGATATAACCCAGCAAAGAAAAAAATGACTTGAGTTGTCGCTGACTGCTTGGCTAAATGCTCATCCATGAATGTTTGGATGATTCTCGGCAAAAGAACGTTGATGACTGACAGTGCGAAAGCAAATAAAATTGCAATGATGAATGTCGAGCGAAAAGGTTTTGCAAAGTGCATCAAACGTTTGATGATCGAGGCTTGTTCTTTGAAGGTCATGGATTTTGACCATTCTGACTGATATTGATCTTCCATTATTCACCACCTCCTTCAATTTTTGCTTCTAATTGTTGCTTCTGCCACATTTGTTCGTACCAACCACCAAGAGCTAGTAATTCTTGATGTGTCCCACGTTCAACGATCCGTCCGTGATCGATAACGATGATTTCATTGGCATGCATGACACTACTTAAACGATGCGCGGCAATGATCGTTGTTTTGTTTTTCCGTTCTGCTTTAAGGTTACGCAAAATCGCTTCTTCTGTTTTTGCATCAACAGCAGATAGTGCGTCATCCAAAATCAATAATTCTGGACTTTGGATCAATGCACGAGCGATCGACAAACGTTGCTTTTGTCCACCAGACAGAGAAACGCCACGTTCACCGACCATGGTTTGATACCCTTCTGGTAAACCTTTGATCTCTTTATTGATATACGCCAATTCCGCTGCTTCTTCCACTTCTTCTGGTGATTTTTGTGGATTGGAGAATCGGACATTATCTAAGATCGTCATCGAAAACAAGAAATGATCTTGTGGTACATAACCGATCGAGCGTAATAACGCATCCAAGGAGTAGTCTTTGATCGTTCGTCCGCCAAACTTGATTTCTCCTTGATAATGGTCATATTCGCGCATCAATAATTTGATGATCGTAGTCTTGCCGGCTCCTGTTTTACCAACGATCCCTAACGTGTCACCTTCATTGATCGCAAATTTGATGTGTTCTAACGCTGGTTGTTTATCGTCAGGGTAAGTAAATTGCGTGATTGCAACATTCAACTCCCCTTTAGCGGGTGTGCTTTCTGCCCCAGTTTTTTCGACGATATGTGTTTTTTCATGCAATAACTCATTGACACGATCATAGGAAGCATTCCCACGTTCTAACACGTTGAATAAACGTCCGATGGCAAACATTGGCCAAACAAGCATCCCGATATAACTGATAAAAGAAACCATCTGCCCAATTGAAATCGTACCATTCAGTACATAACGTCCACCTAAAATGATCGTCGCCACATAAGACAAGCCAATGATCAATGTGATGAATGGATCAAAAAGCGCATCTAAAAAGTTTACACGCTTATTTTTCTTGATGGCATCATCGATTTTTTCTTGGAAGTCTTCCAAGTCCTGTTTTTCTTGTCCAAATGTTTTGATCACTTTGATACCTGTGATACTTTCTTGCGTTTTATCATTGATACTTGAAAATGCTTCTTGTGAATCACGAAAAGCATCATGTAATTTTGAACCTAAGATCCTTGAAGTGACCGCCAGTAAAGGCAATGGAATCAAGGCAATCAGTGTCAAACGCCAATCAATGAATAGAACCATCGCAATGATCGTCGTCCCTCCAGTGATCACTGAATCTGCAAATGTTAAAATCCCAGCACCTGCCACATTTTGGATTGCGTTCAAGTCATTTGTTGCATGAGCCATCAAGTCGCCTGTTCTGTATTTTTGATAGAACAAACTATCCATTCGAGTAAAATGGGCAAATAGGCGTTGACGTAATTCTTTTTCAAGTCTTGCTGCACTTCCCCAAATGTTCATTCGCCAAATATAGCGGAATAAATATTGTAAAAAAGCAGCTACGATCAGTACCCCGATCCACAATGAAATGATTTGCATCGAGATGTTTTGATCGGCGATCTCATCGATGATGATCCCAATGACTTTAGGTGGGATCAATTGCACTAATGCGACCGCGAACAAAGAAAATACGCCAATCAAATAGTGCTTTTTCTCTTGTTTAAAAAACCAACCCAATTTTCTGAAAATCGACATATATTTCCTCCTTCTAACTCCTAAAAATTTCATTTTACTTCAGAGGTCGAATTGCGTCCTCTGATATCGTTGATCACAATCGAAAAAATCTGATCATCATACTTTTATAAAATAATTGCTTAACGGCGTAAATGAATGCGCTTTTCTCATTTTGAGAAAAAGAAAAAAGCGAGCTGAAATCAATCAGCCCGCTTTTTGATGTTGTCGGTCAAGAACCTACTTCTTCCCTTGGTTCTTCATCTGTTGCATCATCTGACGAATTTTCTTTTCAGATGGTTTTTGCCCCATAGACATCATCATTGATCTTAACATTTCCTCATTAACGGGAGGATTTTTTTCTAAGTAATCTTTCATATATTTACGCGCAAGAAAGAATCCACCGACTGCGCCGATTAATAATGCAATAACTGCAATAAGTACAACGATTCCTGTTGATACCATGTAAATCTCTCCTTTCCTTTTCCTAATTGCTCTCAATGATACATTCTACTAAAACTTACAAAAAAAAGAAAGGCGTTTTCTTAATAATATGTAAAAAAAGTCATTTTTATTTCATGATTATCCAAAAAGACCTGATTTAGAAAGTAAGCCACATTTAATTTTTAGGTTAACCGAATTTTTTTTCTTTTATTTTTTTGTTTCTGGGTGTAGAATGAATTCGAAAAGAAATAGAAAGGTGGTTTTCCTTTGAAGAATCACGAAAAGAATCATAAATGGATCGAACATACTAATGGGTTATCCCTTTCAGAAGTAAACGGCACAGTCAAAGTGCCAAAAGGAAAAAGTTTCTTTCGCACTTTGCTTGCTTATTCCGGCCCCGGCGCACTCGTCGCAGTCGGTTATATGGACCCCGGCAATTGGTCAACCTCGATCACCGGTGGACAAAATTTTCAATACTTATTGATGTCAGTCATCCTGATGTCCAGTTTGATTGCCATGTTGCTACAATATATGGCTGCCAAACTTGGGATCGTTAGCCAAATGGATTTGGCACAAGCGATACGCGCTCGGACAAGCAAAACATTAGGCGTCATTCTCTGGATTTTAACAGAGTTAGCGATCATGGCTACAGATATCGCCGAAGTCATCGGTGCCGCAATCGCTCTTTATTTATTGTTTGATATTCCTTTGGCAATCGCTGTCTTTATTACTGTTTTGGATGTCTTTGTCTTGCTCCTTTTGACAAAGATCGGTTTTCGGAAAATCGAAGCATTAGTCGTTTGTTTGATTTTCGTTATCCTGTTTGTCTTTGTCTATCAAGTCGCTCTTTCAAATCCTGATTGGGCTAGTTTGTTCAAAGGATTTATTCCTAACAGCCAAACATTTGCGGAAGAACCAAAAATCGGCGGAGAAACACCCTTGACAGGCGCTTTAGGGATCATCGGTGCGACAGTGATGCCCCACAATCTTTATTTACATTCTGCTGTTTCTCAAACACGAGAGATCGATCGAAAAGATCCAGAAGATATTGCAAGAGCCGTCCGTTTCTCCACTTGGGATTCAAATATTCAATTGACAATGGCTTTCGTCGTCAATGCTTTACTGTTGATCATGGGGGTTGCGGTCTTTAAAACTGGCGCCGTACAAGACCCTTCATTCTTCGGCTTGTATGAAGCACTCTCTGATCCTTCTGCCATGAGCAACGGTGTCTTGATCGCCGTAGCAAAATCCGGAATTTTATCGACCTTATTCGCAGTGGCACTGCTTGCTTCCGGTCAAAATTCAACGATTACCGGTACCTTGACTGGACAAGTCATCATGGAAGGCTTTATCCATATGCGTATGCCGATTTGGTTACGTCGCTTAGTGACTCGACTATTATCCGTCATCCCAGTACTTCTTTGTGTCTTGTTCACCAGCTCAAAAGGTACGATCGAAGAACATACAGCATTGAACAATCTAATGAATGAATCTCAAGTTTTCTTAGCCTTTGCTTTACCTTTTTCAATGATTCCTTTATTGATGATGACTAACAGCCAAGCAGAAATGGGCAACCGTTTTAAAAATTCACTCATTGTCAAAATACTCGGCTGGTTTTCCGTTATCAGTTTGACGTACCTAAACTTACGTGGTCTCCCTGGACAAATCGAAGCCTTTTTCGGCGATCAAGCTTCCAGTGCGTCTATCGCCCTTGCTGATCGGATTGCTTACATCATCATCGTGGCTGTTCTCGCTTTACTCGCTTGGACGATCGTGGATCTTTATAAGGGAAATAAACGCTATGCCGAACGATTACAAGAGTTGTCTTGATCAGCTGTTTTTAAACTAAATAAAAAAAGCTTAGATAGCCAAAAATATGTTTAGACATTTTTGGTTACCTAGGCTTTTTTCTTTGTCTGAACTTTTTCCAGTAAGATTACACTTTACTGACTGATCAGGCTTCTACATCTGCTAATAATTCTGGGAATACTTCCGGATCAAAGCTTTCAGCTTTGAACATTGCGATTTCTTTGCCATAAGGCGCATAGGCTAATTTTTTATCTTTACCCACATATGGTGTTTCAAGAATCTTTGAAACATCTTTGAACATCGGCTCATGGACGATTTTATTCAAGGCGTCAAAGCCGATCGTACCAAATCCAATATTGGCATGGCGATCTTTATGTGAACCTTGTGGATTTTTTGAATCATTGATGTGTAAGACTTTTAAACGATCTAAGCCGATTACTTTATCGAACGTTTCCATTACGCCATAAAAATCGTTTGCCACATCATAACCGGCATCGTTGGTATGGCATGTATCAAAGGTCACTGACAGTTTTTCATTCAATGTCACGCCATCAATGATCTGTGCCAATTCTTCAAATGTACGGCCGATCTCTGTACCTTTTCCCGCCATCGTCTCCAAAGCGATCTGAGCGGTCTGTTCTTTCGTCAAGACTTCGTTTAGGCCTTCAATGATCCTTGCGATTCCTGCCTCTGCACCAGCACCGACATGGGCACCTGGATGTAAAGTGATCTGAGTAGCACCTAATGCTTCCGCTCGAACGATCTCTTCTCTTAAAAACTGGACAGCAAAAGGAAACATCTCTGGTTTGGTTGTATTTCCTAAATTGATGATATACGGTGCATGGACTACTATATTTGTCAGACCATTTTCTTCCATATATTTTGTTCCAGCTTCAATATTCATTTCTTCAATTGATTTTCTTCGGGTATTTTGTGGTGCCCCCGTATAGATCATAAATGTAGAAGCCCCATAACTCGCTGCTTCTTCTGCTGCACCTAATAACATCTTTTTACCACTCATGCTGACATGTGAACCTAATAACATCGTGTTACCTCCTATAAAGCCCTCTCGGCTGGTCGCTCAGTGAATAGATTTTCTCACTCTACTTTTATCTTAACTGAAACTGATTTGAAAGAAAAGTTTGAAAACTGTCCATTGCTCGGAGCATAAGTAAAATAACCATGGTATTCATTAATATTTTCTCAAAATCAGTATTCGAAAATAGCAGAAAAAAAGCCATGTCTGTTTTTTTGTTCTATTATTTGCTATAATTAGCGAAATAAAACCATTAGTTGAGGTGAAACCTTTGCCACGTAATAATACACGAAGAAAACAAGCACGACGAACAAAAGAAAAGTGGTTTGTTCCTAAGGTCATTTTTCGCGTTTTTCAATCATTAACCGTTTTTATCATGGTTCTTATCATTCTATTCGCTGCATTAGGTGTGGGAGTTGGCGCCGGCTATTTTGCGTATCTAGTTGAAGATACAAAGCTTCCTTCCAAATCTGAGTTACAATCTGAGTTAGGCAATATAACCGAAACATCAAAACTTGTCTATGCTGACAATACAGAGATTTCGACGATCCAAACTGATTTGATGCGTACAACTGTGCCTTCAGATCAAATGTCTCCTTATTTAAAATCTGCGATCATCAGCACAGAAGATGAATATTTCGAAGAACATAAAGGCTATGTTCCTAAAGCAGTGATCCGAGCGCTCTTCTCTGAAGCAACTGGGATTGGTTCATCCGGTGGATCGACACTGACACAGCAGTTAGTGAAACAACAGATTTTGACTGATGAAACAACCTTCAAACGTAAAGCAAATGAGATTTTGTTAGCTGCTCAAGTCGAGAAGCACTTTACAAAAGATGAGATTATTTCAACTTATTTGAATGTCTCGCCTTTTGGAAGAAACAATAAAGGACAAAATATTGCCGGTGTCCAAGAAGCTGCACAAGGGATCTTCGGCGTCAATGCGAGTGATTTATCTTTACCGCAAGCCGCATTTATCGCAGGCTTACCACAAAGTCCGATCACTTACAGCCCGTACACAAATACAGGGGCATTGAAAGAAGACCTATCTGCTGGTTTAGAAAGAAAAGACATCGTGCTATTTAGCATGTATCGTGAACACCAAATCACGAAAGAAGAATATGAAGAAGCAAAAGCCTATGACTTAACCCAAGATTTCTTAGGTCAACAAGTGGCAGAACAAAGTGACCGCGACTTCTTATATTACACAGTGATGAATGCTGCGACAGATATCATTGCGAGACAATTAGGAGAAAAAGACGAAGCAGATCTTTCTGATGCAGATGTCTACAATGCATACTATCAACGCGCAGAACAAACGATCCAAAATCAAGGCTACACGATTCATTCAACGATCGACAAAGACATCTATGAAGCGATGCAAGCAGGCGTTGCCAATTTTGGTTACTTACTTGATGACGGAAGAGGTACTCCTGTTGAGACTGGAAACGTTCTGATGGACAATAAAACAGGCCGCGTGTATGGTTTTGTCGGTGGTCGTAATTATGCATTGAATCAAAATAATCATGCTTTTGATACTCAAAGACAAGCAGGTTCATCGATCAAACCGATGCTCGTTTATGGTCCAGCGATCGATATGGGCTTAGTTGGTTCAGAATCACGTGTTTCTGATTATGAAACCACTTGGCAAGAAGGCGCGAATGCCGGTGAAGACATCGTTAATGCGACAAACAAAGGTTCAAATACCTTCCAAACAGTGCGTGAATCATTGGAATGGTCGAACAATATTCCTGCCTACCACTTATATCAAGACGTTTTGAATAATGGTGGCTCAAAGCAATACGCATATGAAACATATTTATCAAAAATGAACTATCCAACAAATGCCAACTGGGGCGTTGAATCTGCACCACTTGGAACAGTTGATGTAACGACGCTTCAACAAACCAATGGCTTCCAAACATTAGCAAACAATGGTGAATTCCAGCAAGCATATATCATTGATTCGATCACTGATAACGATGGAAATGTCATTTATCAGCACGAACACAAACCAGTACGTGTCTTTTCTGAAGCGGCTGCTTCGATCGTCAATGACATGATGCGTAGCGTCATCGATGAAAAGATCACTACACCATTCAAAGATGATATCTCTAGCCTTAATGGAAGTTTAGGTCAAGCGGACTGGATCGGTAAGACTGGATCAACGAATGAATTCCGTGATTCTTGGTTAGTTGTTTCCACACCGTCTATCACGATCAGTAGCTGGGCTGGACACGACGATAACACCGGAATGGATTCTCAAGCGAGATTCCGTTCTTCAAAATATCTCGCAAACTTGATCAATCAAGTGTATCAAGTCAACCCGTCGATTTTCGGTACTGATCAGAAATTCTCACTCGCTTCTGATGTGAAGAAAGAAGATGTCGCTGCCTTTACAGGACAATTACCTGGAAAAGTAACAGTTGACCGCAGATCCATCAATACACCGAGCAAAACTGTCGAATCACTTTGGGCAAAAGACGGTCCTGAGAAAAGCACCTTCAAATTTGGTGTAGGTGGAACGGATGAGAACTATAAAGATTACTGGAACACTGTCGGCACATTTGAACGTGAAAATCCACAGAACAAAGATGACGACAAAGACGACGATTAAAAAAGTCTAAGGTAACTACTCTTTCTCAAAATACAATGAGTCTGATTTTGATCAAACACGTCAAAATCAGACTCATTTTTTTGTTTTTCTTTATGGAAACAGCAGAAACCCACTTCTATTTTCACACAAAAAAGTGGCTGAAATGAACTTTTTGTCATTTCAGCCACTTTGATCATCGTTTTTAAGAAATAAATCTTTGGAACGCTAACTCAACCGTCTTATTTTGTAGAACCTTTTTCTTCGATTCCATATGGTAAGATGATCGTTTTTTCTTCCACTTCTTCTTTATTCATCATTTTTGTCAATAGACGCATCGATACTGCACCTAAGTCATACAATGGTTGAGTAATACTTGTCAAACGTGGACGAGCAACTTCTGTTAATAATGAGTTGTTGCTTGTGATGATCTCAAATTCTTCTGGCACTTTCACACCGCGGTCGATCAAGCCATCTAAAATACCGATTGCTAATTCATCATCAGTAACATACACAGCAGTTGCCCCACTGTTGTAGATGCGATCGACTAATGATAAGCCATCTCTGAAATTATAGCTTGATTCAAAGATCAATCCTTCGCTGTAAGTCAGACCGTTTTCTTTTAATGCTTCTTTGTAGCCTTTCAAACGGTTTTGCCCGTTGATTGGATCAATCAATGCACCACTGACAAAAGCAATTTTTTTGTTGCCATTTTTAGCTAATTTAGTCACTGCATCTTTTGTTGCTGAAGTATAGTCGATATTGACACTACCTACTTGCTCGTCTGGATCGATCGAACCAGCTAAAACAACAGGAGTTTTTGAACGTGAGAACTCACCACGGATTTCATCTGTGATATGGTGACCCATGAAGATCACGCCGTCCACTTGTTTTGCTAACAAGTTGTTTAATACGTTCACTTCTTTTTGATCATTTCCGTCTGAATTTGCCAAGATGATATTATATTTGTACATTGTCGCAACATCATCGATCCCACGTGCTAATGAAGCAAAGAACATATTGCTGACATCTGGGATAATAACCCCAACAGTTGTTGTTTTTTTACTTGCAAGTCCACGAGCGACAGCATTTGGACGATAATCTAAGCGATCAATAACTTCCAATACTTTTTTTCGTGTCGCAGGTTTTACATTTGGGTTCCCATTGACAACACGTGAAACAGTAGCCATCGAAACATTTGCCTCTCTCGCTACGTCATAAATAGTGATAGTTTGTTTTTCCATCGTTGTTCTCCTATTCTGTTTTTATATCTTTTCTGAAAATACGATTTACATTTCTAAAACAGGATATCAAAGATTGACAGAAATTGCAACCGTTTTACTAGCGTTTTCATGAAAAAAAACACCTTTTTCACTTTTAGTCAATTGGTCTTTTTTTATAAGAGTGGTACAATGAATTATCGAAACATGTCATAAATGTGAAAGAAGGATGTCCAAATGAATCTTGAAAAAATCAACGAATTACGCCAATGGATGGCCCAAAAACAAATCGACCTTGCTTATATCAGTGATCCAGGTCATATCGCCTATTTTTCCGGCTATGAAAGTGAGCCACATGAGCGTGTCCTCGCGCTGTTCCTGCCACTTGAGCAAGATCCTTTCTTATTCACGCCAGCTTTAGAAGTAGAAGATGCGCAAAATAGCAGTTGGTCTTATGATGTACGTGGTTACCTTGATAGTGAAGATCCTTGGGTCTTGATCGGTCAGGAGATCCGCACACGTTATCCACAACTTAAAACAATCGGGATCGAAAAAAATGCGTTGACGGTTGACCGCTTTGATGCGTTATCACAACAAATGACAGGTACTGTTCAGTATGCTGATCTGACTCCTGCTATCCAACGACTACAATTGATCAAAACAACAAAAGAAAAAGAGCAATTGATTGCCGCAGGAAAATGGGCAGATGTTGCTTTTGAGATTGGTTTTCGTTCGATCAAAGAAGGTGTCACGGAACAAGCAATCATTGCTGAAATCGAATATCAATTAAAAAAACAAGGTGTTTCTCAAATGTCTTTTGATACATTGGTCTTAGCTGGGACAAATGCCGCAAGCCCTCATGGAACTCCTGGCAGCACGACGATCCAACCTAATGAACTGGTCCTATTTGATTTAGGCGTCGTATGGGATGGCTATTGCAGTGATGCCACCCGAACTGTTGCCTACCAAAAGCCAACGGAATTTCAAGAGAAAATCTATCAGATCACACTTGAAGCACAATTAGCAGCACAAGAAGCAGTTCGTCCCGGGATAACAGCCGCTGAACTCGATCAAATCGCTCGTAACGTGATTGAAAGCTACGGCTACGGCGAATATTTCAATCATCGTTTAGGACACGGCATCGGCACGACTGTCCATGAATATCCATCCCTTGTAGCTGGCAATGATCTAGTGATTGAAGAAGGCATGTGTTTTTCATTGGAACCTGGTATTTACATCCCAGATCAAGTCGGCGTAAGAATCGAAGATTGCGTCTATGTCACAAGCAACGGCTGCGTGCCATTTACAACAACAACAAAAGAATTATTAGTAGTGGAGTAAGGTTGTGAGAAAGCTGATCAGCTCCGAGTATTAAGGCAGAACTTTGGAAAATAGTTTCTCCTAAAAAAAGCGATAAATCCCCAAAAAATAGGAAACTATTTTCGGGGATCATCGCTTTTTTTCAATGAGAAATATCTGATTCATCATGTACCCGTTTTTTTCTATTGACTTGATAATTGTTTCTTCAAGTAAAATTTTGTTGTCCCCACAAAAGGCATATCTTCGACCGAAGCAAATACGTCAAAACCGTATTTTTCATAGAATCTTCGTGCCTGATAATCTTGGGTATTGACCGTCATATACAGGCATTGATTTTCCAAGGCTTCTTGTTGAACGGCTTCGATCAATTGTGAGCCGATGCTTTCATGACGGTGCGATTGTTCTACACCGAGCAATGAGAGGTGCAAGGTATTCCCAAATAAAGATACCACTGCTCCTCCGAGCCATTTTTCATCCTTGATGGCACTGATCGAAATTGTCTTCGCTGTTAAGGGTTCATTTCCAGTAAAAGATTGCGTATATTGCTCGTTCAATACTGCAATGATTTTCTTTTCGTTTTTTTCAGTATCGCTTTTCTTGATTTCAAACATCATCAAACTCCTTCCTTAACTTCATGATAGAAGAGTAAAAAAAAGCACGAAACAGATGGCTATCTGATCGCGCCTTTTTGCTTTTACTGGTTACTCTCGCTTATTTAAACGTATCTTTTAAGTCTTCTTTTGCACTCGCTGCATCTTCTTTTGCCATCTCAGACAAGATTTTTGCATCTTCGGCAACTGGTTTCGCTTCTTCGATACCTTCTTTGATCGTGCTACCCGCTTGGTCTGCTGTATCTTTGACATCGATCAAGATATCGTCTTTAGCAGATGCCGCAGTGTCGCCTAAGTCAGCAGCAGATTTTTTGAAGCGATCAGATAGATCAGCTGATTGTTCTTTCAATGTAACTAAAATATCTTCAGATTCATCTCCTGCATCTGCTGTAGCGTCTGAAACTGTTTGTTTTACATTGCCAGCTAAGTCGCCAGCTTGTTGTGAAAGATCGTGTGCTTTTTCTTTTGCAATGCTTGTAAATTCAGTTGATTTTTCTTTTGCCATATCTGTATAATCAGAAGCCATATCTAGAAAATCATCTGCTTGTGCTGCTAATTCATCACGTAATTCTTTACCTGATTTTGGTGCAAGTAATAAAGCTGCCACCGCTGCTGCTGTCCCACCAATCACTGCACCTAGTAAAAATCCACCTTTTTTTGCCATGATTATTTTCCTCCTGTCGTATCTGTTGTTGGTTTTTTATGTTTGAAGAATTTCATTGCAGTACCACCGACTTTTCCAGCAACAGTTGCTTTTGCTGTTGTTTTCCCGATGCCACCGACTTTCGTTACGATGTTTCTACTTGAAGAATTCAATTCTGACACGCTCTCGCTCAAATCAGCGACAGCTGTAAATAAAGGATCGATCGTTGCTACTTTTCCATTGATATCATTCAACAATTCGTTACTTTTTACTAACAAGCCCTCGACTTGCCTCGATAAAAGATCAACATCCTTTGTAACGACTTCGATCGTTGTGTTTGCTTCATTTACGGTTTGTTCCGCTTTTTCAATCGTTTTTGCTAATCGAATCAATACGCGTACTAGAAAGACCACGAGTATCGCAAAAGCAATTGCTGCAATCAAGCCAGCAATTTCTCCAACTGTCATAATCAAGCCCCCTTCTCCTCTTCTTGCTATAAGGATAGCATTTTCGTATTTTTTAAACAAATATAAAATAGCAAAACGCTTCAACTACCTACAGTTTGATCAGCAGCTGAAGCATCTCGCTTGTTTATTTTTTGTCTGTTGATTGAGAAGTTTCTGTTGGTTTATTTAAAGATGTAGGAGCCTCTGCTGCTAAAGACTTACCTAATGACATGATATATTCTTTTAATGGTCCACCCACTTCTGGATGCGTCAATCCATATTCGATGCTCGTTTTCATAAAGCCAAATTTATCGCCCACATCATAACGTTTTCCAGTAAACTTACGAGCGAAAACGCGTTGTGTTTTATTCAACGTATCGATTGCATCTGTCAATTGGATCTCGTTACCTGCACCTGGTTTTTGTTCTGCTAACACATCAAAAATCTCTGGTGTCAATAAATAGCGTCCAATAATTGCTAAATCACTTGGTGCTTTACTTGGTTCAGGTTTTTCAACAAAATCTTTTACATTGAATAAACCGTCTTCTAATTCTTCTCCTGGATTGATGATCCCATATTTAGACGTATCTTTATGTGGTACTTGCATAACGGCGATCGTTGATGCATGTGTACGCTCGTAGTCATCGATCAATTGTTGTGTCAATGGGATCTCATCTTCCATGATGTCATCGCCTAACATGACAACGAATGGTTCATTCCCGATGAATGCTCTTGCTTGTAAAACAGCATGTCCTAGCCCTTTAGGATGCGATTGACGAATGAAATGAAGATTGACGTCAGTTGTTTCTTCAACTAATTTCAATAATTCAGTTTTTCCTTTTTCGCCTAAGTTCGTTTCCAATTCAATATTTGAGTCAAAATGATCTTCGATTGGACGTTTTGCTTTTCCAGTGACGATCAAGATATCTTCAATTCCTGATTTCAACGCTTCTTCTACGATAAACTGAATCGTTGGTTTATCAACGATCGGTAACATTTCTTTTGCCATCGCTTTTGTTGCAGGTAAAAATCTTGTTCCTAAACCTGCTGCTGGAATAACTGCTTTTTTTACTTTCATTTTTTTCTCTCCCTTAAAAATGTTAGTGAAATTCATTCTCTTGTTTGCCATCGCGCAACATGATTTCTGTTGCTGCTTCATTTATGATTTTGTGCTCATACAGCACTTCATAAATCGTTTGAGTGATCGGCATCTCGATCCCCATGGTCTCAGCTAATTCTTTAGCTGCTCGTGTGGTCTGCACACCTTCCACGACCATGCCCATATTGTCCAAGACTTCGTTTAACTCATGGCCTTGTCCAAGGAGATTACCAGCACGCCAATTTCTTGAGTGGATACTTGTACAGGTGACGATCAAATCTCCGACACCGCTTAGTCCTATGAAAGTCAGAGGATCCGCGCCCATTGCGACACCTAAGCGGCTGATTTCAGCTAATCCCCTTGTCATGATAGCCGCTTTGGCATTATCACCAAAACCTAGTCCATGGATTGCACCCGCTCCAATAGCAATGATGTTTTTCAAAGCGGCACCCATTTCAACCCCAATAACATCAGGATTCGTATAGATGCGGAAATAATGATTCAAAAACAATGTTTGAACAAATTGAGCAGCTGTTGCTTCTGTACTTGCTGCCGTGATCGTCGTGATATCCCGACGAGCCACTTCTTCAGCGTGACTTGGACCAGATAAGACAGCAATCGCTTGTCTTTTTTCTGCTGGGATCTCTTCTGCTAATATTTCAGAGATCCGCTTGTGTGTGCCTTGTTCCAAGCCTTTACTTGCATGGATGATCACTGGTTTTGTCTGCAATACTTGGACAAGGTCCTGACTGACAGAACGAATCGCTTTGGTTGGTACTACGAACAACACAGCGTCTACATCAGAAACTGCCTCAGCCATGTCTGTATAAGCAATGATCGATTCGGGCAATTGGTGATTTGGCAAATAACGCTCATTGGTATGCTTTTGATTGATTTCAGTGATCTGTGAGGCACGATGCCCCCAGAGTCGAACGTCATGACCATTTTCAGCTAGCACTTGTGCTAATGCTGTTCCCCACGAGCCAGCACCTAAAACCGCTACCCTATATCTCATTTTACCACTCCTGCAAATTTTTTCATTTTTTTCGACTTGGACCTTAGATAATCAATTGATTTTTCCCTAAAGATCGGTCGTAATCCGGTAAATTTCCTTTTTTTCGACGTAAAATGAATAGCACGATCGCTCCGATGAAAAGTACAGCGGATAGAAGCTGCGATACTCGAATCACATCAAAGAGGTAAAGACTATCTGTTCTCAGACCTTCGATGAAGAAACGACCAAAACTATACCACATCAAATAAACAAGTGCGACTTCTCCTTTTTTCAAAAGATGGGTTTTCTTTCGTAACAGCAAGAGAATGATCACGCCAACAAGACTCCACAACGATTCATAAAGAAACGTTGGCTGGCGGTAAATGCCATCGATATACATATTGTCGATGATAAAATTTGGCAAGTATAAGCTTTCTAAAAAACTTCTCGTTGTATCTGGGCCGAATGCTTCATGATTCATGAAATTCCCCCAACGTCCGATTGCTTGTGCTAACAAAACACTTGGTGCCGCAACATCTAAGAATGTCCAAATATCAATAAAGTGATATTTGGTATAAAAATATAACGTGATTCCACCAGCGATCAAACCGCCATAAATCGCTAAACCACCTGAGCGAATATTGAATATCTGGATGGGATTTTCGATATATTGTGGCAAGTCGAATAATATATAATACAAACGCGCTCCGATGATCGAAAGGGGTAATCCCCATAACATAAAGTCAGTGACATCTTCGGCTTTCATTCCAACTCTTACTGCTTCACGGCTGCTTAACCACATGGCAATGATGATGCCTGAAACAATGATCAACGCGTACCAGTAAATAGGGATTCCTAAAAGGTCAAAGGCGACCCGATTGATTTGTGCAACCATGCTTTCACTCCTTGGTATTATTGTCCGCCTGAATTTTCTTCGATCAAACGGCTCAATCTTTCTTCAAATGTTTTCGTTGCATCGAATCCCATTGTTTTTGCACGGAAATTCATCGCAGCAACTTCAATAATGATTGCGACATTTCGTCCGGTTTTCACAGGGATCTTGATTTGTGGAATCCCAACTTCTGCAATTTCAACAGAGGTATCTTCAGAACCTAAACGATCATATTTTTTATCTTTCGCCCAAGCTTCCAAGTAGACAGCTAATTGGACTTGCATCGAACCTCTGACTGCACTAGCTCCAAAAAGATTCATTACATCAATGATCCCGATGCCACGGATCTCAATCAAATGTTCAAGGATCTTTGGTGGTTCACCAATAACGGTCAGTTCATCTTGTTGATAGACATCTACTCGATCATCTGCAATCAAACGATGGCCTCTTTTGATCAACTCTAATGCCGTTTCACTTTTCCCGATGCCACTATCTCCTTGGATCAAGACACCCAACCCATAGACATCGACTAATACACCGTGAACACTTGTCCTAGGTGCTAATCGTCCATCTAAATAACTTGATAGCTCACCTAGCAACCGTGAAGTTGAAATTGGCGAGCGCAAGACTGCCATCCCGTGTTCATTTGCTGCTTGGATCATTTCTTCTGGCGCAGCTAATCCTCTAGAGATGATAAATGCTGGCATATCTTCACTACATAAGCGACGCATGATCATTAAACGCTCTTCTGGCATCATACGTTCTGCGAAGCTGATTTCTTTACTCCCAAATAACTGTAGTCGATCATGAGAATAATAATTAAAATAACCGGTCAATTCCAAACCAGGTCTGGAGATATCACCAGTTACGATGACACGATTTAAACTTTGCTCGTCACCAGTGACGATTTCTAATGATAGTTTTTCTACTAATTGGCTAACTTTTACCATTTCTGCCATTCGTGTACCCTCATTTCTATTAAACTGTTCTCTTTTATTTTATCATTCTATCGAAAAAAGTACTACCAATAAAAAGAACAAAGGATATCCTTTTCATTACACTCGTTTTTTCTATCAGTCGTTAAAGAAGAAAGCGCTATTAAAACTCCACTAAATAATAAGAGGAAGCGACATTTGCCACTTCCTCATTTGTCTTATTCTATGATGATACAATGTTCTTTGCATTGTTTTCTAATGGTTCTTGTCGAAATTCCGTTTACTCACCACGATATTTACGAATGACATGATCACTGCAATCACCAACGCTGAGCCAAATGACGAAAAGCTGAAATTAGCTGCTCCGACAAAGAAGGAGGTCATTTGTAAAATCAGTGCGTTGATAACAAAAGTGAACAAGCCGAAAGTCAATAAAGTAATCGGGATGGAAAAAAACATGATAAACGGTCTGATCAATAGATTCAATACGGAAAGAACAAAACTAGCCACGACTGCCGTCCAAATACTATTTACAAAAATCATATTTGGAAAGATGACTGCCAGAGAGATAAACGTCAGCGTACTAACAACAATACGTTGAAGATAAGACATTAAAAGTCACTCCATTCGTCATCGTTGATTTTCTCTGCCTCTTTTCGTTTATTGGTTTGTTCTCTGTAGTTATTTTTTTGATAATAATCGTTGTCATGTCCATAACGTCGTGAATCTCTTTTTCCTGACGGCACAAGTAAAGCCAACAGAATATATAAAATAATCGGGCTTCCAAATGCAACTAAACTTAAAAATACGTAGATTACACGTACTACTGTTGGGTCAATACCGATATATTCAGCGATCCCTGCTAAAGTACCAGTCAATACGATATTTTTATTTGATTTTGTCAACTTTTTTCTCATTATCTTTCACCTCTGTTCTACTATTTTAATGGAAGAAAACTGGTCTGACAATCTTACTTCAAAAGATTTATTGAATCGTAAATCTTTTTGATTCATATAAGTACGATTTTCGCTTCGAGCTTCCCCTTTTCAGAAAGTCGAAGCGAAAGAAATTATTTATCTGTGTCTTTTAGATAGATGCTACCTGTTGTCGTAGACAATTGGATATTCGCCATTTCATTTTCAGAAAGACGACGGAATTCTAACATTTGATTCGTGCGCTCTTTCTTTTCACGAATCACTTCATAGTCAGAAAGACGACTATTGATACTACCTAGGCTAGTTTTTGCATGTCCGTCCATACCGATAGTCGTTGGCAATGCAACTTTTACGTTCCCGTTGACTGAGCTTGCTTCGATTTTTTTCAAACGATCTTCTCTTACAGTCAAGCGAACATCGCCATTGACTAATGAAATCGCTAAGTTTTCAGGTGTTGCCCCAAAAGTAACTGTGCCATTGACAGTTTCAATGATGGAATCTAAGATATCGCCATTACGTACGTCGATATTCCCATTCACTCCACCAATCTCAAGCATCGTTGCGGCCATTTGTTCAACCACGATATTCCCATTCGTTGACTTCATGTAAATATCTTTGACATCTAAATCTTCAACTTGGATATTACCATTTAGCAATTTGATTGCTGTGTGGTCGTATGTGCGTTTTGGTAAGTAGAAAACTAGATCAGCACGCACGCGTTTGTTCGGGATTTGGAACGAAATGTGTTCATCGTTGACTTCGATCTGGCTACGTTCAGCAAATGCTTCATAAGGCTCAGCGCCCATTTTTCCGTAAAGTTTGATTTTCGCTTCCACTTTTACGTCTTCGCTATCCCAAGTTTTCACAGTCACGTTTCCGTTTGCTGCTTTGATGTCGATGATACTTGCTTGTGGTGCGCTGTAGTAAAATTCATGCTCGAATTTAGTCGTAGCGATTCCAGGTACACGTAAGCTGACATCTTTCCATTCCATATTGTCATTGACTGTTACAGATACAGTTTGGAAGGTTTTCTTTAAGAATTTACCTAACTGCGTTCCAGCTTCAGTCATTTTCTCGCCAACTTGGTTCAACGTATCGTTGGCTTGTTCTTTCCAATCTTCTGGTAAGTCAAATTTTTCAGCAAACGTATCTTTTTTCTCGTTCCACTGATTTTTACGGATATCTTTCAACTCAGCTTCAAGCTTGATGCGTTCTTCTGATAAAAGATCGCCAGCTTCTTCTAGTTCTTTGATTTCTTGTTCAAGTTGTTGGCGTTGTGCTAACTCTTCTTCAGACAATTGATCTAACTCTTCTTTTGTATTCAATTGCATCAATGTTTCCTGTTTTTCATTGCGTGCAATTTTATTTTCAAAAAGTTTTGCGTTGACTTCATCCAAGTGAGCAGAAGCTTTGTTTGCTTCAGTTGCCAACTCATCTAAGATTTTTTCTAGATTTTCTTGATCTTCTTGTTCTTTTTGTTTTGGATCTGCTTCTACCGTTTCACGTTCAGCTCTGCCATTTTCAAGTTCATCGATCAAGCGACTCGCTTCATCTGTTTCTTTATGATTAGCATGTACACGATCTGCCTCTTTTGCGATTTGCTTTTCGTCTTTTTCAGTTGCCATACTCTCCAATAGGTCTAAGCCTTCTTCTGTTGAAAGGATGCCCTTTTTAACTAGTTCTAAAATACGTTCTCTTTCTTTCATGGAAATTGCCTCCTTATAGCAAAAATTGTTTGCAAGCTTTTCCTTACATACATATTATGCAATGGTTTGAAGAAAAAGTCATAGGACTTAAGTTGTAACTTTCTCTCATTCTTAGGATGATTTTTCTTGCCGAGTGAAAAAAAATGAAGAAATGACTGATGTTATCGGTAAAACAAGGATTGCTGCACTTGTCGTGATCATTACTGTTACATATTCTAAAACGAACGTTTTTTCGTTGATCAATTGTCCAAAAGATAATTCTAGATCGATAAACCATAAAATCAGCGCTAAACAATTTCCCATAAAAGCAAAGACCAATGTCGTCACTGTGGTCGCTAAGATTTTTCTGCCGATCCGCAGACTTGATCTTACTAACTCACGATAGGTTTGTAATGGATTTGCAAGGTATACCTCATAGGTCGCACTGGCGATCGATACACTTGCATCTAAGACTGCCCCGCTCACACTGATCAATAAAATCGCCCGGGTCAATGCGAGAAAATCCAATGAAACATGTAAATCAAAACCTGTCAGCTCATCTAATTCGATTCTTGTAAAACCTTGTATCGCCAATTCAGATAGAAGTGGCGTCACGAATAAAAAGACAACTAGAAAGAATACTACACTAACAAATGCTGCTTTCATCTTTAAGTTATAGCCGTTAACAAAAAACAACGTCACACAAGTGATCAATAAAAAGATACCCACAGCACTTGGCAATACTGGCAAACGAAAATGGTAAAGAAGCAATAAGAGAAAAAACAAAAGTACATTGGCAAACAATCCTAAAATCGTATACAGACCATTTTTGCCTCCCACCAAAAAAATCAAAAGCACTAAAAGAAGGGTCAATAATAATAGTACATTCATCGACTCGCCCTCCGATAATTCAAATGACCTAAGTAACACAAGAGGGAGATCGGAATCGAAAGGACGATTCCCAGACTCCCGCTGATCACCCGTAACAATTCCAACGAAAGATGTAATTCAATTGCATCTCTCAAAGGCCAACCGTTACTAAAGTAAACAAGTAACATGGGGATCGTGCCGCTAATATAAACGAATAGTAAAATATTGGTCATCGAGCCGATCACATCTTGCCCGACCATTTGACCGGACTGCCACAATCGTTTCATGGTTAGGTTTGGCTGTTTGCTCACCAATTCATCCAAAGTCGTCGTGACAGTTACGACCGTATCCAACACACCACCGGTCATTCCGACTAATAAACTAGCCAAAAAAACGGAACGATAAGGTCGAGTCAAGTAGCTCATTTCCTCATAACGCAAGCCATTATCATTTAAGTATTCCATTACCAATAAACAAATTAGAAATGCGATACCTACACTACTAATAGTCGCTACGATTTTTACCAGTCCGCTTTTTTGCCAACCATCTAACGCAAAAACACCGATGATCGTCCCTAAAAAGACAAAAAGCATACTCGTCATAACTAATGATATTCCTTGTGTCTGTGTGAAGCCTTGCAGAAGGAATATCAGTAAAAAGAGATTGAGACCCACGCTGACCAAAGTGAACACCCCTGCTTTGCCGCCGATGAATAGTAACGCACATATAAATAAACTTGTAAAAAGAAACATCCAACCATCATTCTTTTTGCTCATTATTTGCCATTCATCCCCGATTTTTCTTACGAGATAGAGTTGATCAGGTTGGACTTTCGCGTGTTCGATTTGATTTTCTTGATACGGAACAGACAGAGTAAGAATCGTTCCTTTCGCTTCTGTATTCATTAATTCCCCTTTGATCACTTGTTGTTCCTCTTCTATCGAAGCTTGCTGGACTTGCATGATTGGTTCTTCATACCAAAATGTCGTGTTTTGGATTGCCCATGCGGCGAGGAAACAACTACAAAGGATCAAACATTTGATCAATAATCGAATTTTATTCTGCATACGCCTTCCTTTCATAGGTTGTGAAAGAAGCGTTTAGCACTAAGGCATAAGGCAAGAAAATTGAAAATGGCTTTTTCATTTTTGATTTTTTTGCCTTATGTCCGAAGTGTTGCTTCTTGAACACCGTTTATTCACTTCTAGGGGACAAGATAATTAATGTCCCAAATTTTTAAAATTTATAAAATGGTCAACTCCAAGCATCAGTCATCACCAAATTACAAATAATCATTCCCTACTTAATGTAAAAGCCAACCTCCAAAAATAGGACTCTATTTTCGGAGGTTGGCTTTTATCTCTCAGAAATCCTGCTCAGCATTTGATAAAAATCAATTGATGCTTTTTATCGTTGATTAGACTCTTCGTTATGGTTTGTATTCAACTCAGTGATTTTACCTGTGGCTAGATACACGATCCATTCACAGATGTTTGTTACGTAGTCACCGATACGTTCTAAATAACTTGCCACGTTCACATAGTCTGTTCCACTGATCACTGTTTCCGGATTGGATTGCATGTTTTTGATCGTTGCATTATAGATGCGATTGAACGATTCATTGACACGATGGTCCATGTTTGCAATCGTACGTGCGTCTTTCTCATCTGTTTTAACATAAGCGACTAAGACGTTATCCACCATTTTTTTAACGTAATCTGACATATCAGAGATTTCTTTTTCGATTTCAGGAATTCGTGTTTCTCCTTTAAGACGAATCGTTGATTTGGCGATCGATACAGCATGGTCAGCCATACGCTCTAGATCTGAACTTGCTTTCATTACTGTGATGATCGTCCGTAGGTCGGTCGTCACTGGTTGTTGTAAAGCAATCATTTCAAAGCTTTTTTTCTCTAAGCGTGTTTCCATATCATTGATCAAAATGTCATTTTCAATCACTTCTTTTGCCAGAACCTTGTCGTGTTTTGTGTAAGAGCGCACTGATTTATGCACGGCATTACTGACCATCATTCCCATTTCGTAAAATTGATTATGAAGGTTCAATAATTCTTCTTCAAATTGTGTTCGTAACATCCTCTTTCCTCCTTATCCGAATCGTCCTGAGATGTAATCTTCGGTTTCTTTTTTCTCTGGATTCATAAATATTTTTTTCGTATTGTTGAATTCAATCAAATTGCCATCTAAAAAGAAAGCTGTTTTGTCTGAAATACGTGATGCTTGTGACATATTGTGTGTCACGATGATCATTGTGTAGCGTTCTCTTAACTCTAACAACATACTTTCTATTTTACCAGTAGAAACCGGATCTAGGGCACTTGTTGGCTCATCTAGCAAAATAATGTCGGGATTGACTGCCAACACGCGGGCGATACAAACACGTTGTTGTTGTCCGCCGGATAAAGACAATGCACTTTTATGCAGTTTATCTTTAACATCTTCCCACACAGATGCTGCTTTCAAACTTTCTTCGACTACTTGGTCTAAAACTTTTTTGTCTTTTTCCCCTTTGATCTTCAATCCATAGATGACATTTTCATAGATGGAAAAAGGGAAAGGATTTGGTTGTTGGAACACCATGCCGATTTCTTTACGTAGGCCAACGATATCCGTTTTAGGACTGTAGATATCTTTGCCTTTATAAACCACACTACCAGTGATCGTCACACCTGGGATCAAATCGTTCATACGGTTCAATGAACGTAAATAAGTTGATTTCCCACAACCAGATGGTCCGATCATAGCCGTGATCTCGCCTTTATTGAAACTTAGATCAATGCCTTTCAAGGCTTCTTTTTCACCATAATACAGATGAAGATCTTTTGATGAGATAATTTCTTTTGTCATAGCAAGTCCTCCGTCTTAACCAAAATGACCGGACACATAGTCTTCGGTTGCCTGAATCTTTGGTCTAGTAAATATCTTGTTCGTCTTGTCATACTCGATCACATTTCCAAGATAGAAGAAAGCAGTATAATCACTGATACGGGCAGCTTGTTGCATATTGTGCGTTACAATGATGATCGTATAATCTTCTTTTAAATTGACTAATGTTTCTTCTACCGTCCCTGTTGAGATCGGATCTAAGGCACTCGCTGGTTCATCAAGCAACAAGATGTCAGGTTTCATTGCGATCGCACGAGCGATACATAGACGTTGTTGTTGTCCACCTGAAAGTGCCAAGGCACTTTTGTGTAAACTGTCTTTTACTTGATCCCATAACGCTGCTTGCTTCAAACTCGTTTCAACGATTTCATCTAATTTTTGTTTATTTTTCTCACCGTGTTGTTTCAGTGCAAACGTGATATTGTCATAGATCGATTTACTAAATGGGTTCGGACGTTGGAACACCATACCGATTCTTTTACGCATTTCGTAAACGTCGATTTGCGGTGCATTGACATCAACTTCTTTGTACATGATTTTTCCGGTGATCTTCGTATTAGCGATTCCATCATTCATCCGGTTCAACGAACGAAGGTACGTAGATTTCCCACATCCTGATGGTCCGATCAAAGCCGTGATCTTGTTTTTTTCAAATTCAAGATCTACCCCTTTGATGGCTTCGTTATCGCCATACCATACATGCAAATCATCTGTATATAGAGCGACTTCTTTTTCAGTGCCCATTTTGATGATGTTGGTTTCATTCATATTATATTCTTTCATTCTGCTTCTTCTCCTTAAGCTGAAGTCATTTTACGGTGCAGACGTTTTCCGATTGCTCGAGCACCAAAGTTGAATAGTAACACTGCAATGATCAATACCGCAGAAGCTCCTGCTGAAACGGAAACGCCATCTGGCATCGTTCCTTCTGTATTGATTTTCCAAATGTGGACAGCTAGTGTTTCAGCTTGTCGGAAGATACCGATCGGGCTGGAAATGCTCAATGGATTCCAGTTTGTAAAATCTAAGGCTGGTGCACTTTGACCAGCTGTGTAGATCAAAGCTGCGGCTTCTCCGAAAATACGACCAGAACTTAGGATGACTCCTGTTAGAATCCCTGGTGTCGCCTCAGGAACGACCACACGAAGCACTGTTTCCCAACGAGACAAGCCTAAAGCTAAACCGGCTTCACGTTGTGTGTAATGGACAGCTTGTAATGATTCTTCGACTGTCCGAGTCAACAAAGGTAAGTTGAAGACTGTCAAGGCTAAGGCACCTGAAATAATCGAGAATCCATATTGGAATTGGATGACGAAAACCAAGAAACCGAATAAACCGACAACAACAGAAGGTAATGAGCTAAGGATCTCGATCGATGTGCGGATCACATCTGTCAACCAGTTCTTCCCTGCATATTCAGACAAGTAGATCCCTGCACCAAGCGAGATTGGAAAACTAATGATCATTGTGATGATCAGTAAGTAGATAGAGTTGAATAATTGGATCCCGATCCCGCCGCCTTCTTGATACGCTTTTGACGGTTCAGTCAAGAATGACCATGAGATATGTGGAATACCGCGAACTAAAATATAAAGAAGCAACGCAGCGAGGATCAGGACAATGATGCCTGAAATCACATATAAAACACCTGTTGCTATTTTATCAGAACGTTTTGCATTCATTATTTCAATTCTCCCTTCTTACCGATCAAGCGGATAACGATATTAAAGAATAATGACATCAAGAGTAAGATCAGAGCCAATGACCAAAGAACATTATTTTCAACAGTTCCCATGATCGTATTCCCGATACCCATCGTCAAGATCGATGTCAGCGTCGCAGCTGGTGTTGTAAAGCCTGTTGGCATCAATGCAGCATTACCGATAACCATTTGGATCGCCAAGGCTTCACCGAAAGCACGAGCCATCCCGAAAACGATTGATGTCAAGATTCCTGGAACTGCCGCACGTAAAACTACTTTATACGTTGTTTGCCATCTTGTCGCTCCCAATGCAAGCGAAGCTTCACGATAATGTCTTGGAACAGCTTTTAACGCATCGACAGTCATTGTTGTAACTGTCGGTAAGATCATGACGAACAAGACAAATGTTCCGGCTAAAATACCAAAACCAGTTCCACCGAAAATGCCACGGATAAATGGAACGATGACTGATAGACCGATAAAACCATAAACAACTGAAGGAATCCCTACAAGTAGCTCAATGACCGGTTGTAAAATCTTTGTTCCGTTTTTGGGTGAAATTTCCGTCATAAAAACGGCTGCACCGATCGCAAACGGTGTTGCAATGATAGCAGATAAAAAAGTGACGATAAACGAGCCCGCGATCATCGGTAGGGCTCCAACCATTGGTTTGCCATCCGGCCCTAACGCACTCGGATTCCAATTTGTTCCAAACAAGAAATCAAAGATATTGATTTTATCAACAAAAAAGGTCGCTAACCCTTTGCTGGCAACAAAATAAAATATTGCTAAAACAACCACTACGATCAACGCAATACATAAAAAGCTGATAAACTTTCCACGTTGTTCCATTTTCGAGCGCTTGGATTTAGTTACTAGTGCTTTTTTTACATCTTCCACAGATGATTCCTCCTTGGTCCTTTAACATACCTATACAGTCTACTAAGCGAATATCAATTTGATTTTAATAACATGTAAATTTTTTGCTAACTTTGTAAATTTTGTGTAAAGATGGTTAATTCACCACATTACCTTCCCAATCACGTTCAACTTCCATTCTGGAAACCGGAATATAGCCTAGATCACCGACAATATTGTTTTGTACTTCATCAGACAAGATGTAAGCTAAGAAGTCTTTCGTCAATTGACTTGTTTCTTTTCGTGTATACATATGTTCATATGCCCAGATCGTCCAATCATTTGTCGTTACATTCTCTTCAGTTGGTTCCACACCGTCGATTTTCAATGTATCTACATCTTTTGATACATAAGAAAAGGCCACGTAGCTGATTGCTCCTGGTGTATCAGCAACGATTTGACGAACCATTCCACTAGAATCTTGTTCTTGTGAACGAATCGCTGTCTCGCCGTCTAAGACCCATTTTTCAAAAGTAGCTCTAGTTCCACTGCCTGCTGCACGGTTCAAGATGACGATGGGCTGATCTTTCCCACCTAATTGTTTCCAGTTCGTTAGTTCACCAGTAAAAACTTTTCTCAAATCTTCCATTGAAATGTTTTCGATACCGACTTCTTTATTGACGATCGGTGTGATACCGACAACTGCCACTCGATGGTCGATCAATGCAGCTGCATCGATTCCTGATTTCTCTTCTGCAAACAAATCAGAATTCCCGATCTCCACAGCTCCTGATTGGACTTGAGATAAACCAGTCCCGCTTCCTCCACCTTGTACATTGATAAATTTACCAGGATTTTCTGACTGGTAAGTTTCAGCAACCGTCTCCACTAAAGGCTGTAAAGCGGATGATCCGACCGCTGTGATTGATTCTCCTTGATCGACTAGGTTTGAACACCCAGACATTGTTATGGCTAGTACAATCATTGGTAATAATAAACGTAATTTTTTCATTAGAAATCTCCTTCAATCCTAAAGTAAATCCATTTTAACATTTTCATTATTACTTGAAAATCAATTGATTTTATTAAATAACAAATAATTTAATATAATTGAAAAAAATACTATCTCAATAAATTTTTCTATGCTATACTGGCATTGAAATGTGTCTCTGTACCAAGCAAGCATTAACTTATTTCTTGCTTTCCCCAAAAAACAAGAAATACCCCAAAAGTTAATTCCCGCTCTTGCGAGACGCTTTCTCCATTTCTTGTAATGAACTACAGAAATGGCCCCGATAGAAAAGGACATGAAAATCTACTCTAACGAGTCTATTTCATGTCCTTTTTTGTTCACTTTTTTACAAGAGTGGGGAGACAAGACGAGCCAAGCCCTCTTTTAGCTTGATCACCAAACCTCGTGCCTCATAGCGTTCTTTTGTCAGGCGCTCAGAAACTTTCGCATCCTCAAAAAAAGCACCGCGAACTTGCGTGGCGAGTCGTTCATCATAGATCAATGTATTCACTTCAAAGTCTAGACGGAAAGAACGCACGTCGATATTTGCAGATCCTACGGAAACGATGCCGCTATCGATGATCATTGTTTTCGCATGGATAAAACCATTTTCATAGGTTTCGATGATTGCACCATATTCAATCAGTTCTGCAGCAAAAGAATATGTTGCCCAATAGACTAATGGATGATCTGGTTTGTTAGGAATCTGTAAATGGACTTTCACGCCCGACAATAAAGCCAATTTCAAGGCTTCATGAATCGATTCATCTGGAATATAATACGGTGTTTGGATCAAAATCTCTCGTTTAGCAAGTGAGATCATTTTAAGGTACGTCATTTTGATCTGTTCATGTTCTGAGTCTGGACCACTGGTTACGACTTGTAAAGCAATCTCCCCGCCTGAAGCAATGCTTGGGAAATAGCGTGCCGCATAGTTTACTTCTTTTGTATGTTGGGAATTCCAGTCCATCAAGAAACGGTTTTGTAACGCATAGACTCCTTCACCATAGATCCGTAGGTGATTATCTCGCCAATAACCAAATTTTTGTACGAGTCCCAAATACTCATTTCCGACGTTGAATCCACCAGTATAACCAATCTGTCCATCGATCACTACGATTTTTCGGTGATTGCGATAATTGATCCGCGGGTTCAAATAAGGAACAAAAAGCGGGAAAAAGAATGCCACTTCTCCGCCAGCTTCCTTCAACTCATGGAAGAACTTAGACGAAACTTCTGTTGATCCCCACGCATCTAACAAGACCCGCACTTGAACGCCTCTTTTTGCAGCCGCAGTCAATGCTTGGCATACTTCAACGCCTAAGCTATCACTACGATAGATATAATACTGTAAATGGATGTGATCGGTCGCTTGATCGATATCCTCGATCAGACGGTCAAATTTCTCACGACCATCGGTAAATAATGTGACATCATTACTTGTGGTGTACAAGGTGCTTTCACCAACAGTCAACATGTAGATCAACTGTTTTACATCAACTTGTCCAGTAGGCGGGTGCGGGTAAAGCCCGCGCATCAATGCCTGCCGATCCTCTTCAATCTCTAAGTTCTTCCCGATCTTTCCTTGGATCTTCAAATCAAAAATCTTATCTTTTGAAATGCCTCGCCCAAAGAATATGTAAAGGAAAAAACCAAGGATCGGGATAAATGTCAACACCAGCAACCATGCCCACGTCTGAGCAGTCTCTTTTCTTTCTGTAAATACGATTACTAGAGATAATAGTGTATTCGTAAGTAGCAAGATCGTTGAAAAATTATCAAAAATAATATCCATTGTTTCACCTCTTGTCTGGCTATCTTCTCTAGGATAGCGAAGTTGTTTTGTTAAGTAAAGAAAAAGTATCGATTTACCTGTTATATGCTTTGGTCAGAGCGTTTTTCAGCCTAGACAAACAACTTCCCTAATAAAATAAGAAGAATTTTGCGTACAAAAAAACCAGCAGGATCGCTCCCACTGGTCTGTTTCAAATCGTAAATTAAAATTTCAAAAATCTTCTCATTGAAATAATCGAACCTAATGAACCAATGATGACACCAATACCGGCCATCAATACGTCGATTTTCCAAACGATCTCCTGTGGCTGTATCAACGAGTAATTTGAGCGCAACAAGGTTGGATTGAGTAAACCATAGATTTGTTGATACCCAAATGTAATGATCAATACAGGAAGAATCGCACCGATCAAACCGATCCAACCACCTTCCAAGAAGAACGGCCAGCGGATATAGCCATTTTTGGCACCAACTAAGCGCATGATCTGGATTTCTCTTTGGCGGGAAATGATCGTAATACGAATCGTATTTGAGATCAAGAACATCGCAACGAACAATAGTAATGCAGCAGCTGCTAAGCCCCACGTACGAACAGCAGCGGCGATATCAAAGATACGGTCAGATGAAGTTCCGCCGTAATCCGAACGGAAAACATTTTTCAACTTCGCTGCTTCTTCAGAAACTTCTTTTGTATGTGAAGGTTCTGTCGTTGTTACTACGTACACATCATACAACGGATTGCCGTCTCCTTCAAACAAACTCCATGAATCACCCATTTGATCTTGGATTTTCTTTAATTCCTGATCTTTACTTGAAAAATCAACGTTCTTGACATGATCAAGCTCTTTCAACTCTTTTTCGAGTGTTTCCATGTCTTTTTCACTTGTTCCGATATCAACGAATACTGAGACATCTACGTTGCCTTCAATATCTTCAGCTAATTTAGTCGCATTCATGATGATCGCCATAAATACACCGACTAGTGTCAATGTGATCGTTACTGCACTGATCGAGGCGATCGTCATCCAACCGTTTCGTTTTAAACTTTTGATACTTTCTAATAAATGGCGGAAAAAGGTTCTAATCATCGTATCCATATTCCCCTTCCGCTTGGTCACGAATAATCCGGCCATTCTCAATAGCGATTACTCGGTGACGAATTGTATTAACGATCGTACTATTATGTGTCGCCATAACGACAGTCGTGCCTTGTGCATTGATCCGATCCAATAACTTCATGATCTCCCATGAGTTTTCCGGATCCAAGTTTCCTGTCGGTTCATCTGCAATCAGTACTTTCGGTGTATTCACGATCGCTCGCGCAATCGACACACGTTGTTGTTCCCCACCTGATAGTTCACTTGGGAAAACACGTACTTTATGCTTCAAGCCAACGAGATCTAACACTTCCATTACCCTTTTTTTAATGTCGCGAGGCTTTCTGCCGATTACTTGCATCGCATAAGCGACATTTTCGTATACCGTTTTTCGAGGTAATAATTTATAGTCTTGGAACACTACTCCAATTTCTCTACGTAAATAAGGTACTTCACGATCCTTGATTTCCATTAGATCATGGCCAGCAACGTTCAACGTGCCTTTCGTTGCTTTTTCTTCTCGGTACATCAACTTGATGAATGTAGATTTACCAGCACCAGATGGTCCTACTACATAGACAAACTCTCCTTGGTCAATGACGATCGAGAGATTTCGGATAGCCGTGGTACCATTTGAGTACTTCTTCATTACATCCTTCATTTCAATCATGGCGTTCTCTCCATATCTTTTCAGTCTTTAGTCATTATAGCATGGGAATGTTTCAGCTTGCTTGCGAAATCTTACAATTTTATTTCAATTTACTGCCAAGACGATCATCTCTTAAATGTGCATTTTTAAGTAACCATCGATGAACGGGTCTAATTCACCATCCATCACCGCTTGAACATTACCTGTTTCTACATTTGTTCGGTGATCTTTGACCATTGAATAAGGATGGAAAACGTAAGAACGGATCTGTGAACCCCATCCGATTTCCATTTGTTCGCCACGCAACGCAGCTGCTTCTTGCTCTTTCTTTTCCACTTCTAATTGATAAAGTTTGGCTTTCAGCATCCCCATCGCTTGTTCACGGTTTTTTAATTGTGAGCGTTGTGCCTGACTGGCAACGACAGTACCTGTTGGCAAATGAGTGATTCGAACCGCAGATTCAGTTTTATTGATGTGCTGTCCACCAGCTCCACTTGCGCGATAAGTGTCGATCTTCAAATCATCAGGGTTGATCTCGATATCGATCATGTCGTCTAGTTCCGGCATCACGTCCACCGAACAAAAGGATGTATGTCGGCGTTTCGCAGAATCAAACGGTGAGATCCGGACTAAGCGATGCACCCCTTTTTCCGATTTCAAATAACCATAAGCATTATGCCCTTTGATCAACAATGTCACACTTTTGATACCCGCTTCATCACCTGCTTGATAGTCTAACATCTCTACTTGGTAACTGTGTTGCTCTGCCCAACGTGTGTACATGCGCAACAACATACTTCCCCAGTCTTGAGACTCTGTTCCACCAGCACCTGGATGAAGCTCAACGATCGCATTATTGCGGTCATAAGGTCCATCTAATAACATCGCTAATTCATAAGTCGTCATCTTTTCTGCTAAAAAGCTGATTCGTTCTTGCGCCTCTTCTTGCATTTGCGCATCTGGCTCTTCTTGTAACATTTCCACCATCAACTCTAATTCTTCTAACTCTTGAGCAAGTTCATTGAACTGGTCATAGGTTTCTTTGTTTGCGTTGTTTTCATTGATTACTTTTTGTGCTGCTTCACTATCATCCCAAAAACCTGGTTCAGCCATTTTTGCTTCTGCTTCAGCAATATCTTCTTCCAGCTGATCTAAGTCAAAGAGACCCTCTAAAACTTGTGACTTTCTCTTGCATTTCGGTTAGGAGGTTTCGAATCTCAGAAATTTCCATTTCGATTTCCTTCTTTCTGTCTAATCTTCATTGTTTAGTCTACCAGAATCTTGTGCGAACAGAAAGAATAAGATGCGACTGCACGTCCTTCTTCCTCTCACCCAGTTCTTATAAATAGTAGAGATTTGTGTGTGCCAAAAGCAACCTCTTCGGAAATAAGGTGAAATCCACAAAAATTCAACGAACAATTTTTGCGGATTCCACCTTATTATTAGAGGCTGAATATTTCTTGACCTCAGGGTATCCATACCAATCGAAAATTGGATTTTAGGAATCCCCTAACTATTTTTGTTTGTAAAGAGAATCGCTCAGAAAGGTGTAAGCGAAGTTTTCTCTTCTATATTTTTCAAGTAGCGCTAATCAATCTCAATGATTTATTTTTCTGATCACTAAAGGTTAATTAGCATTTTTACCATGACAGTTTTTGAATTTCTTGCCACTGCCACATGGACATGGGTCGTTACGTCCCACTTTGTTGACGTTGACAGGTTGTGATTTCACATTCAAGCGACTGTTTTCTTTCGCGTCACCTTCCGTTGGTTGAACAGGTTGTCCTTGAGACACTTGTTCACGTTGAACGTTTTGACGGATCTCAGCTTTCATAAAGATACGTGTCACTTCATATTCGATCGCACCGATCATGTCTTCAAACATTTTATATCCTTCTGTTTGATATTCAACAAGCGGATTGTTTTGTCCGTAGGCACGTAATCCAATCGATTGACGCAATTGATCCATCGCATCGATATGGTCTGTCCACTTAGAATCGACGACACGTAAGATCACAACTTTTTCAAACTCAAGCAATTGCTCAGGGCCATTTAGTTGTGCTGCTTTCGTGTTAAAGATTTCTTGCGCTTTTTCATTTAAGAAATCTTTGATTTGTTGTGGTGTCTTGCCTTCTAGATCAGCCATTGAAATGCTGTCTTCATGGACAAGTGTACTACCGGCAAAGTCAACGATCCCTTCAAGATTCCAGTTTTCTTTTTCAAGTTGTGTATGTGCATCCACCACTCGACTGATCGTGCGTTTGACCATATTCATCAATGGTTCAGATAAACTTGTTTCTTCCATGATCACGTCTTGGCGTTGTTTATAGATGACTTCACGTTGTTCACGCATCACGTCATCGTATTGAAGAACGTTTTTACGTGTATCGTAGTTGTTTCCTTCGACACGTTTTTGCGCAGATTCAACTTGTTTCGTCAACATCTTGCTTTGGATCACCGCATCTTCTTCACCGATCTTCATGCGTTCTAAGAATGCTTTGATTCGTTCTGAACCAAATCGTTTCATCAAATCATCTTCAAGAGACAAGTAGAATTGTGACATCCCTGGATCTCCTTGACGACCTGCACGTCCACGTAACTGGTTATCGATACGTCTTGATTCATGACGCTCTGTACCAATAACAGCTAAACCGCCTAACTCACGGACTCCTAAACCTAACTTGATATCCGTTCCCCGTCCGGCCATGTTCGTCGCGATCGTCACTGCTCCTTTTTGACCAGCATTCATGATGATCTCGGCTTCTTTAAAGTGGTTTTTCGCATTTAAGACTTCATGAGGGACGCGTTCTCGGTTCAATAGATCAGAAAGCAATTCAGATGTTTCAACTGCAACCGTACCTACAAGAACGGGTTGACCTTTACGGTAACGATCTTTGATGTCTTGAACAACTGCATTGAACTTGCTAGTTAATGTCGGATAAAGTAAATCTGGACGATCATCACGAATGACCGGACGATTTGTAGGGATTTGGATTACTTGGATGTTATAGATTTCTCTAAACTCTTCTTCTTCTGTTTTCGCTGTCCCTGTCATACCAGACAATTTTTTGTACATACGGAAATAGTTTTGGAAGGTGATCGAAGCCATTGTTTTGGTTTCATCTTCGATCTCCACGCCTTCTTTTGCTTCGATTGCTTGGTGCAACCCGTCAGAATAACGACGTCCATCCATGATACGACCAGTAAATTGGTCAACGATCATTACTTTACCGTCTTGAACCACATAATCGATATCTAAGATCATAATATAGTTCGCACGTAATGATTGATCGATATGATGCGTCAAGGCAGAATTTTCGATATCGTATAAGTTATCCAAACCGAAAGTTTCTTCTGCTTTTTCGATCCCTGATTCAGTCAAACTGATCGTTTTTGATTGTACGTCGATCTTATAATCTTCTTCTTCTTTCAAGCGTTTGACAAAATTATCTGCACGAGTATATAAAGCAGTTGATTTTTCTGCTTGTCCAGAAATAATCAATGGTGTTCTAGCTTCATCGATCAAGATCGAATCGACCTCATCGACGATTGCATAGTTCAATGGACGTTGTACCATTTGATGACGGTATACGACCATGTTATCTCTCAAATAGTCAAATCCTAGTTCATTGTTCGTGCTATACGTAATGTCACAATTGTAAGCTTCACGTTTTTCGTCTGCTGATTTTGAATTGATATTCAAACCAACTGTCAAACCTAAGAAGTTATATAATTCACCCATTTCATTGGAGTCACGAGTGGATAGGTATTCATTGACTGTGACAACGTGAACGCCTTCTCCTGTCAAAGCATTTAAATAAACAGGCATCGTAGCAGTCAAGGTTTTCCCTTCACCGGTACGCATCTCTGGAATATTCCCATCATGAAGGACGATCCCCCCCATCAACTGGACAGGATAAGGGTACAAACCTAATACGCGCTTCGCTGCTTCACGAACCACTGCGAAAGCTTCTGGTAAAAGTTGATCTAATGTTTCCCCTTTTTTATATCTTTCTTTGAATTCTGTTGTTTTTGCTTGTAATTGTTCATCTGTTAATGCTGCCATTTCATCAGCATGAGCTTCGATTTTTTTTACAATACTTTCTAAACGTTTTAGTTCTTTCTTATCATTTTCGATAATCGAACGAATAAAATTGGCCATGCGTTGTGTAATCTCCTTTTATATAATATCCAAACTATGTAGACTCTTTTCCTATTTTATCATTAGTTGTGGATAAATGAAATAACTTACGTCAATTAAAGTAATATCTTCATAATTATTTCATATTCTTTTTCATATGCTCAAGCGAAAAAAAAGCTTGCAGTAGCCATCATAGGCCACTGCAAGTTTTTTTCATGTTATTATTTCGTTATTTATCAATCAGTTTCGATCAATCCATATTTGCCATCTTTACGACGGTAAACAATGCTTGTACCATTCGTTTCAGCATCTTCAAAGATGAAAAAGTTATGGCCTAACATATTCATTTGTAAGACTGCTTCTTCGCTGTCCATTGGTTTCAATGACAAACGTTTTGTGCGAACGATATCTAATTCAGATTCGTTTTCTTCTTCGTCTTCATTGTTGAACATAACCGCAGCGTTCGCTGTGTTCAAGCCAGTTTCACGAGATTTACGATTGATTTTTGTTTTGAATTTGCGGATTTGACGTTCCAATTTATCAACAACCAAATCAATACTTGCATATAGATCTGGTGAAGTTTCTTCGGCACGTAATACGAGATAAGGTAATGGAATCGTAACTTCCACTTTTGCTGTTTTTTCAGTATAAACTTTTAAATTCACATGCGCCGTAGCATCGGGAGCATCGCTGAAATAACGTTCTAATTTCCCTACTTTTTTCTCAACGTAGTCACGAATCGCTTCAGTTACTTCGATATTTTCGCCGCGTACATTATATCTAAACATAAAAACTACCCCTTTCATCTACCACAATCAAGAAGGAGAAGGACCACTCTTTCCCTCTTCTTATATCCATTATATCGAACTCCTAGGCTTTTGCAAACTAAATCGCTGTCATTTTACGATGGTTTCTATAAAAAGCTTATCTAGCAAGTGAGAACGTCTGTACTTTATTCGGTGACTGCGGAAAGAGGCATGAGGCTGCATGAAACATTGTTTGACCAGTCGTGTAAACATCGTCGATCAACAAGATATTTTTTCCTTCGATTTTATTTTTATCATCTTGATATACGAACGGCTGTGGCGTAGCAAGACGTTGTTCCCTTGTCTTCTTTGCTTGTGGTGTCTGGTGTTTTTCTCTCAGCAATAATTCTTGAAAAGGAAGTCCTGCAGCTTTCAACATTTCGCTGACTTGATTGAACCCTCTTTCTTTGATTCTTTCCTCAGACAATGGAATTGGACAAAAAATAAACGACTTGTAGCGTTTTTTTAATTCTTGCAATTCTACGATAAATGTCTGTGCTAACTGGATGTTTCCCATAAACTTATACTGTTTGAGCCAAGCTTGGAACGCTTTATCATAATGGAACAAAGCTCGATGGCAAAATGCATAGTTAGGATGACGCGCAAGCCAAGTCAAACAGTCTGGACAATACCTGCTCTGAGCAATATCAAGGTTACTCACTCCTTTTTGACATCCCTGGCAGTGACGGTTGTCTTCTTGTTGGATACGTTGGAATAAGGAATGACAGGCAGCGCAACATCTAGGGATTTTTGCCAGCCCAAGCAATTCACTTAATTGCAAATTTCTGATGGATGGTTTCTTACAATAGACGCATTTCATCACGTTGCGCTTTTCCTTTTCGGTTCATTTGCTTGATTTCTTTACATGCTTTTGCAATCGCCAGTGTTTTTTCTTCATACAAGAAATAGACTTTGCTATTCGTAAATCCTCCCTTTCGATCCGCCCGCCCTGCGATTTGGACTAGGGACGATTTGCTGAATACAGGGTGGTCAGCACCTAAAACGATGACTGAGATTCGCTCAAAGGTCACACCACGCTCTAAGATCATCGTAGTCAAAAAAAGATCGTATTGCTGTTCTCTCATACTCTGGACTTTTTGGCTACGCCTCTCATCTCTTGAGGAGGCAGATACAATGCGACATGAAAGTTGGTTTTTCAACTGATTTTCCAGTTGTTCCATTAATTGGATACTTGGGCAAAACAACAAGACGTGATTCTCTTTGATCAGTTCATGGATCAAACGGCGCAACGGTCGGTTTTTTCTTGGGTGCAGACAGCGACTCGCCCACTTGTTCCAAAAAAGCAAGCTAGGTTCCGGCAATAACCGTTGATGAAAGCGCAAAGCCAGCTGGTGGATAGCCATCGTGGTTCGACTTTTTTTCAATAATCGGTCGTCTGGTGTCGCGCTTAAATAGATCAGTTTTCCGCTTGGTTGCAAAGCTGTTCTCACTGCGTAATTCAAGCCTTGATCACCAACAAATGGAAAAGCATCGACTTCATCGACCACTAATAAGGCAAATGCCTGATAAAAACGGTACAACTGATGCGTTGTGCAGATCACTACGGAACTGTATCGATAAGGTTCTTTTGCTTTTCCATGAAGCAAACCAATCGTTTCTTCAGGAAACACATTCACTAGTCGGAGATATAGTTCCTGACAAACATCGATCCTTGGTGAGGCAATAGCGACTCTATTGCCTTTTTCTAATGTCTTGCGGATACTCTCGTAAAGCATTTCAGTCTTACCTGATCCTGTGACTGCCCATACCAAATGCTGACCAGACTGCTCACTGAGTTCACTCGAAATCCGTTGTTGCAACACTGTCAGTTGTCCTTCCCAGCAGTATTTTACACGGCGTTCCTGCCCCTTTGGTTGTTCGAATAAGTAGAGTTGTTGCAAGGTATCGCAACGCCCTAAAAGTAGACAATGGGGACAGTAATAACAAGATTCGTTGATCTTTGCTTCTTGCAATGGCGTTCTTTGGCTGCAACGATTGCAGTAAACTTGCTTTCTTTTTAGTGTGACTGCATCGACCACTTTATACTTTGATTCCGTAAAATGATGTTCATTCCCGTCGACGTCTCTCGACAATAAACGGCGCCCATGAAAATCCTCCACTTGCATGTTCAATTCTCTCCTTTCGTAAAATAAATACGATAAAAAAAAGATTCTCACGTGCAAAAGAGATACAAAAAAAGTATGAAACTGAAGTCTGAGAAAAAAGTAAAATTTACTTTTGCTGTATACCTAAAAAACGAATAAACGGCGGGAGCAGAAGTAACCTCTTCGGAAATAAGACGGGAACCACAAAAATTTGAAAAGCAATTTTCGTGGTTCCCGTCTTATTTCTCGAGGCTGAACACTTCTGTCCCGACCTCTCAGATCATACTGATATATGTAGCTAGTCCCTGGAACTGGACTAAAAGCAAGTGCTTGGATCTTCATCGAGTCGAAGAATAGTTATTCGTCAAACAACCAGCTGGATTTGACTAATTGGTTAAATACGATAAATTCTTTTTCTAGATTGATCACAACGACTTCATATCCTGCATTGATCCAACCATAGGCTCCTTTTTCAGGATGTTTGTAATCATTTGCCCACCAATCCGTACTTTCTCGCGCAGAACGGGGCAAGGCACTGCTTGGAAAAAGCAATTCATCGATTTGAGTGAAAGTCAACGTGATCTGAGAACCACCATTCGTTTTTAAATAATGAGTGATTGCATCATATTTTTTGACTCGTTCTTTCATTTTTACGCCCCCTCTCTTTTCTTCATTATCCCATATTCCTTTCGTTAAGCAACTATTAACATAATTGAAATGAAGAAAAAAATTCTCTATACTTGAAAAGAGAGAAGAACAAACAAATGAAAGTAGTGAGACAGATGTTAGAACGTTATTATACGATCAAAGAAAATGGTCAAAGTGAACTCGAAATAAAAAAATCACGTTTTATCTGTTCACTGAAACGTGTCGAAACGGAAGAAGAAGCCAAACAATTTATCCAAGAAACAAAAAAAGAACATTGGAAAGCCAACCATAATTGCAGTGCCTTCGTCATCGGCGAAAAAAATGAAATCCAACGAAGTAGTGACGACGGAGAGCCGAGCGGGACTGCCGGTGTACCGATGTTAGAGGTCATCAAAAAAAATGAATTGATCAATGTCGCGGCTGTCGTGACTCGTTATTTTGGCGGAATCAAACTAGGCGCTGGAGGTTTGATCCGAGCTTATGCGCACTCGGTTTCCCACGCATTGCAGGAAATCGGAATCGTTGAAGGGACATTACAGCAAGAGTTGTCGATTCATCTTGCCTATCCACAGTTAGGAAAAATAGAGAATTTTTTAGAGCTCCAGCAGGTCAATGTCAAAGAGATCCTCTATACGGATAAAGTGATCGTTGTTTGTATGGTCAACGAAAAAGAAATCACTGCATTTCAAGAGTCGATCATTGAGCTATTGAGTGGTCAAGTGAACTTTACTGAGGGAGCTGTCTCCTATTATGAACAGCTCGTTCAACCAAAAGATTGATTTAAGCACTGTATAACAAAAACCAGAGAGTAGGCAATGGCATCGCAGCCTCCTATCCTCTGGTTTTTTGTTCACGTACGATCATCTTTCTAAATAAAATTCAAAACGATCGCCCACGTATTGCGTACGTACGTATTCAAAAGGTGTACCATCTTCGAAATAAGAGATTTGTCTTAATCGTAAGACCGCATCTCCTCGTTTGACATCCAAATATTCAGCAATTTTTTCTGAAGCTAGAACTGCTGAAATCGTTTGTTTGGCCGCACCGATTTTATTCCCTCTTTTTTCTTCAAGGGTTCGATAAAGCGACTCTGTAATCTCCGCTTTGCTGTACCCATCGATGATTTTTTGAGGAATACTGGCAATCTCAAAACAAATCGGGATATCATCAGCAAAACGAATACGTTCCATTCGTAAGATTGTATCCTCTTTATTTAGTTGCAATTTTTCCATTTCGCTTGAACTTGGTGAAGTCAGAAAATAAGAAATCGTTCGACTGGATGGCACACGATTTTGTGACTCCATGATTTCGGTAAAACTTGTTGCGCCAGACATTTTTTCTTGAACCTTTTCTCGTGCAACGTAAGTTCCCGAACCGATTTTTCTTTCAAGAATCCCTTCGTCTGCTAAGTTTTGGATGGCTTGTCTTAAAGTCATTCGACTGACATTGAACTTAATGGCTAATTCTCTTTCTGAAGGAAGACGATCCCCGATCTTCCAAACGCCTTGCTCGATTTCACTTTTGATTTGATCATGGATTTGTATATATACCGGTAATTGATTCGACATAACATCTACCCGCCCTTTCATTTCTTTTATTATAACTGGTATATACCTAATTCACAACCAAAAAGAGTAAACGGATACTGTTCGCTAAAGTACCAACAAACTGACGTACCAGCCTTTATCTAAGTTTCCTTGATTATCAACTCTACTAAAGTATCGGTTTAAAGTAACACGCACGCTTGATTATTACTCAGTAAATAGGCGATTCATCCACGGAAGTCATCCTACAAGCTATTGATTCAAGGCTTTCGTTGCAGTCGCCATCATCAAACGAATACGATTCAGTTGATTGACTACCGAAGCTCCTGGATCATAATCGATTGCTGTGATATTAGCTTTAGGATAACGATAACGCAATTCTTTGAATACCCCTTTTCCTACCACATGATTCGGTAGGCAGCCAAATGGTTGCATACAAATGATATTCGCGACATCGTTTTCCAACAATTCAATCATTTCTCCTGTCAAGAACCACCCTTCACCCGTCTGATTACCGATGGATAGAATCTGACTTGCTTCCTCTGCTAATTGACTGATCGGCGTTATCCCATCGAAACGTTGCGATTGTCTTAACGCTTTATCCATTGGTTTGACCACTTGTTCAATCAATCGAATAAGAAATTGAGCGACCCATTTACTTTTTTTCGCATGACCTAAATGTTCATATTTCCAAACTTGGTTGTATAGGGAGTAATTCATAAACCCCATGATGTCAGGTACAATGACTTCAGCACCTTCTTCTTCTAATAGACGAACGATATTATTATTGGCTGTCGATGAGTATTTGACGAGTATTTCTCCAACGATCCCTACTTTCGGTTTCGTTTGATTGGTTAGCGGGATCGTATCAAAATCACGAATGATTTTTTCCATATTACGGTTGAATCGTATCAGAGAACCATTTTTCACATTGCTTTTTACTTGTTCCAGCCAGTCACGGTGTAACTTATCGACCACCCCTTTTTCGATCTCATAAGGTCTCGTGCGGTAAACGACCCGCTCAAAAAGATCGCCATATAAAAATGCGACAGCTAAACGTTTCAATAAAGGCAAAGTGAACGTAAAGCCTGGAGATGACTCGACTCCTTGATTGCCGAAAGAAACAGAAACGACTGGAATTTGCGGAAATCCCGCTTCATCAAGCGCTTTTCGCAGAAGTGGGATATAATTGGTCGCTCGACACCCACCGCCTGTCTGTGTCATCATCACACTCGTATGTGCTAAATCATATGCTCCGCTTTCTAATGCTTCTACTATTTGCCCAATTGAAATAATCGCTGGATAGCACGCATCATTGTTGACATATTTCAAACCCACATCAATGGCATTTCCACTTTCTTCTGGCAAACAAACGACTTGATACCCTGAAGCATTCAATGCGACATCGACTAAGCCAGATTGATGGATGGGGCTTAACATTGGTAACAATAGCGTATGCTTTTTCTTCATTTCTTTGGTAAACGTGATTTTCTTAGGTTCCGCAAATTGTTTCGTCGGATAGAACTGTTGTTTTGTTCGTTCATTGACCGCCGCTTTTAGTGAACGCAAGCGTATCCTGATTGCGCCTAAATTTGCGCCTTCATCAATTTTCAATACCGTGTACAACTTGCCATATTGCGCCATTATTTCTTCGACTTGATCCGTTGTCACCGCATCGATGCCACAACCGAAGGAGTTTAATTGTACGAGTTCTAGCTCGTTGGACTTGGCAACGACTCGTGCCGCGGCATACAGTCGTGATTGATAGACCCATTGATTGACTACACGTAACTGACCGACATCTCCTAGATGGGCAATACTGTCTTCTGTCAGGACATGAAAACCTTCTTGTGTGATCAACTCTGCGATCCCATGATTGATTTCTGGATCGAGATGGTACGGACGCCCTGCAAGGACGATACCCCGTTCATTGTTTTCGTGAAGCATTCTCAATGTTTCTTCGCCCTTCTTTTGAAGATCTTTTTTAAACCTTGCTAATGCTTCGTATCCTTGATGTAAGGCTTCTGCTATTTGTTCTTTTGAAAAACCGTAGTCAGCAAATGTTTGATGTAACGTTTTTGCGACAGATGCTTCATTTGCTAGATTCAAAAAAGGATGACGGTAATCGATTCGCCCTTCACGAATCACATCGATATTGTTTTTAATGACATCTGGATAGCTTTGGACGATGGGACAATTAAAATGATTGTCCGCTTGGCGATTCTCATTTTGCTCAAAAATCACACCAGGATAAAAGATACAAGAAACACCAGCATCGATCAATGATTGGATATGACCATGGGCGAGCTTCGCTGGATAGCAGACAGTATCACTAGGAATCGTGTCAATCCCTTGTTCATAGATTTCCTTACTCGAACAAGGCGACAAGACCACTCGAAAGCCTAATGCCCGAAAGAACGTCTGCCATAACGGAAAGTTTTCATACATATTCAACACTCTTGGAAGACCGATCTCGCCATTGACAGCTTCCGTTTTTCGCAATGGCCGGTAACGAAATAACTGTCGGGATTTTTCAGCCACTAAATTGATTTTCTTATCCGCTTTTTTGATCTTGATCTGTGCACCACGTTCACAACGATTCCCAGAAATCAACTTTCTGCCATCTGAAAATAAAGTGACAGTCAATAAGCAATTGTTCTCACATAACCCACAGTGCGTCAATTCTTTTTCTGTCGTCAATTGCGACAATTCTTCTAATGAGAGTAGTTCACTCTTTTCGCCTTTTTGGTAGGCTTCTAATGCAATCAAAGAAGCACCATATGCGCCCATCAATCCTGAGATCGACGGGCGAACGACCTCACGCCCACTGATTTTTTCAAAAGCTCGTAAGACTGCATCATTGTAAAACGTTCCGCCTTGGCAAACGATTTTACTGCCCAAATCTTCTGGTTTTCTGATTTTGATCACTTTGTACACCGCATTCTTGATCACAGAATAAGAGAGTCCAGCTGAAATATCTCCAACCGAAGCCCCTTCTTTTTGTACCTGCTTCACTTTCGAATTCATGAAGACCGTACATCTTGAACCTAAGTCTACTGGATGTTTGGCAGTGATCGCCGCTTTAGCAAAATCTTGGATCTCGTATCCCAATGATTTGGCAAATGTTTCAATAAATGAACCACAGCCCGAAGAGCACGCTTCATTCAACTGGATCGAGGATAACGCGCCGACCTTGATCGTCATTGCCTTCATATCTTGTCCGCCGATATCTAAAATAAAATCAACACCTGGTTGAAAAAAATTCGCTGCTTTGTAATGCGCCATCGTCTCGACTTCGCCGATATCGATCTTCAAGGCACTCTTGATCAACGCTTCGCCATAGCCAGTCACTACTGCTTTTCCGATAAAGCAACCTGTAGGCATTTGTTGGTACATGTTTTTCAATACACTGATCGTTGTTTCTAAGGGCTGACCTTCATTGTTTCCATAAAACGAGAACAATAGATCTCCTGATTCATTGATCAAGGTGACTTTCGTCGTGGTCGAACCCGCATCGATGCCTAAAAATGCCACCCCATGATGAGTAGCGAGGGGACGTTCTTTCACTGTTGCTTTTTCATGCCTAAGGTGAAACTCATTTAACTCTTGTTCTGTCTGAAAAAGAGGCGCTAAAGAACGAGAACTATCAAGCGACTCTTTGTTTTGACTTTTCAACTTCTGGATCAATTGACTCAATATCTCTTCCTCAGAAGCTTTTGCGTGATACGCTGCACCTAGCGCAACGAATAGTTGAGGATTTTCTGGAAAAATCACATCTTCTGATGAAAGATCAAGCGTTTCAATAAAGCGTTGACGCAATTCAGACATAAAATAAAGTGGTCCACCTAAAAAGGCGACCTTCCCTTTGATTTTTCTCCCTGCTGCTAAGCCGGCAATCGTTTGATTGACGACAGCTTGGAAAATACTTGCGGCGATATCCGCTTTAGCTGCTCCTTCATTGATCAAAGGCTGTACATCTGTTTTAGCAAATACACCACAACGAGAAGCAATCGGATATAGCTGTTGATAGTTTTTGGCTAAGTCATTCAGGCCATTCGCATCTGTTTTTAAGAGTGCAGCCATCTGATCGATAAATGCCCCTGTCCCACCTGCACAGCTACCATTCATCCGTTGTTCTAAAGAAGAACCAAAAAAGGTGATTTTTGCATCTTCTCCACCTAATTCGATGGCCACTTCTGTTTCAGGAATTCTTTCTTCGATCGTTTTTGTACAAGCAATCACTTCTTGGATAAATGGCAATTGCAACTGTTCCGCTAAGCCCATACCACCAGAACCTGTGATCGCAAAAGCAATCGCCTGATCTTGGAGCTTGGCTTGGGCCTCTTCTAATATATTGATGGTTGCTTTTCTAATATCTGCATAATGTCGTTCATATTTAGTAAAAAGAGCTTTTCCGTCTTTATCCAGAATCACTAATTTTACTGTCGTAGATCCAACATCGATACCTCCGTACATTTTCATCGACTCGCCACCTTCTTAAAAAAGACACTTTGTTGAATATTGAACAAACCCTCTGTTATACTACATATATCTATTTTAAAACCTTTTTTATCGATTACAATAAGCAATAACCGTCCGTTTGTGAGATAAACAACAATTGTGAACGATTTGTCGACCAAAAGTGAGGAGATTTTGATGATGAAGAAAAATGATCTTCGAGTGAAGCGTACCAACAAAATGATTATTGAAGCGTTCTTACGTTTACTAGAAACAAAAAGCATGGAACAGATCACGATCCAAGAGATTGCAGATGAAGCAATGATCAATCGGGCAACTTTTTATGCCCATTTCAAAGATAAACAAGATCTTTATGAACATTTATTCCACATCGCTATCCAGACCTTTACTTCGATCTTAGACTTAGAACCATTGATGGAAGGGAATAAACTGAAGTTGAAACGGGTCAATCGGGCATTGACTCAAATTTATCAATTGATTGCTGAAAACAAAGCGATATTTATAACGACGTTAGATGGCACGTCGATCGAGTTTTTCAGAAAGAAGTTAAAAATTTTTTTGTCGGATAAATACGCCACCATTTTTGACCATTTGAGAATCACCGAAAACGAATTAGAGGTACCCATTGACTTTATTACGGAGTACATGACTGCCATTTTCACTGGCACTTTACACTGGTGGGTCACAAGTGATACGGACATGACACCAAAACAATTGGCCGCTTTAGTCATCAAATTAGTTGGTAATGGTCACTTGACCGTCTTAGGTATTGAGATTGAAAAATAACAAAAACTCTGAAGAACACAAGATTATGTGAACTTCAGAGCTTTTGTTATTCTTAACGATTTTTAGACAACCATTTCTTCGTATGATTCGTCGGACGTTTTGATTTGATTTGGACAAACTTTTCTGATTTCTTCGGTACTTGGATCTCTACATTGTACTTTTCTGATTTGATCAGGTCGTAAATTTTTTCTGCTGTTTCATCTACTTTTTGTTTCCATTTCATTTGTGCCGCCTCCTTTTTTCTTCTTATATCTACTCTAGCCTATAATAGAAAAATCAGCAAGAAACAAGGTGTTTTACACAAAAAAAAGAGTGATCTTCGACGGATCACTCTAGAAACTGGGGTAGCTGGATTCGAACCAACGCATGAGGGAGTCAAAGTCCCTTGCCTTACCGCTTGGCTATACCCCAATGAAATGGAGGAGAGTGGATTCGAACCACTGAACCCTAAGGAACGGATTTACAGTCCGTCGCGTTTAGCCACTTCGCTACTCCTCCGAAAGGTTTGTATCAACCTGACTTAGTTATAATACCTAATTTTCCAAGTGATTGCAACCCTTTATTGAAAATTTTTTTGATATTTTTTTATTCGTGTAGATTCCAATGACGAATCACTGTTTCTATCGCATTTTCAAGACTTTTTTCTTTACCGAAATCTTCTTCGCCCAAGAAAATCTCAAATTCTTTGGGCCCATAAGCTAAAATTTCACCAATCATTTTTTTACCAATAAATAACTGTGTTACATCATATGTGTTCCCTTTGATCTTTTTTTTGATCTCTTCGGTACGCACTTCAATATCTTTATTCTTTTTTGACATCATTCTCCACCTCCTCAATAGTTTATCACATTTGACGGCAGAAAACATTCACTGTGTGTTTTCTAACTGATAATTTATTTCATAGATTCTTGTTGTGCTTGTTGTGCTAAATAATTAGCTGCTGCTCCTATTAAATTCGCATCATTGCGATATTCACATAAAGAAATCAACGGATCAAAATCATTTAACCCAAAATGAGATGTCAATTTTTTCATGCGTTGATTGATTTCTGACAATAACCCTTCTTTCGCTGAGATGCCGCCACCTAATACGATTATTTCAGGATCAAATGAAAATTGGATACTAAATAATCCTTTAGTTAAATAATCATAAAAAGATTCAACTTCTTCCTGTGCGATTGGATCACCTTTTTCAGCTAATTCAAACACTTCTTTTCCACTAAAGGTATGTTTATCTAAGCCTTTGCGCTCACAGTATCGCCACGCCATTTGGACGGCTGTCCCTAACGTACTGAAGGTATGCTCACCATTCAGAAACATCAAGCCAAATTCACCGCCATATAGATGGGCACCTTTATTCAACTCGCCATTGGTGAACATTGCACCCCCTACTCCTGTACCGATCACAACGAAAGCAACATTTTGATAGTCACGAGCAGCACCTTCATAAAATTCAGCCATACCCGCGCAATTCGCATCATTTTCCATAGCAACTGGTAGGCCAAATAATTCTTGCAATTCAGTATAAATATCGAAGCCATGGATATAAGGGATCGCGCTGATGCCTTCAATCACTTGTCGCTCACTATTAACTACACCAGGTGCGCTAAAAGCAACCCCGCTGATTGCTACTTCTTGTGACAATCGTTGGAATACCGATAATAATTGCGCTTTCATTTCTTCCCATGTAGCCGGTGTCGTGAATTGATCTTTGTGCGTAAGTGTTTCTTGTTCCCAATAACCATACTTGACAGCTGAACCGCCAAAGTCGAATGCTAAAATACCCATTTTTACTTCTTCCTCCTCAGTACTTGATTTCCCTTATTATGAAACGCTTTCTTTTTTGAGTTACAGTTTTTTGGCTAAGGTTACTTGATCTCTGAGAAGGATTCCTTCTTCATAGATTGGTTCTGGATAGTTATTGATAAAGTAATCCTTTTCCCTTGATACTTCTTCAAATCCTTTTTTCTGATAAAGATGTAACGCTGGATTGGTGATACTTCCTGTACGGATCAAGATTTTTGTTTGTTGCCCACTTTCTTTGCTCAAGCGTTCGATGGCATGATCAAGCAGCTTACCTCCGATGCCTTTCCCTTGATGCGCATCAGCAACAGAAACATTCATGATCTCAAATTCTGTGTCTCTAATTTCATAAACAAGTACACCAATCACTTCATCTTGCTCTTTCCAGATAAAACCATCGCCATTTGTGACATACGCCATCACTTTATCTTTGTCAGGATCTGCTTCTAATAGCAACGCCCATGGCAAATCATTTTTGTTCAATTGTTCAAACATCTTATTCTCCTATCTTGAAAAATCAGTGCCTTTTTTTCGTGTATTTTTTGTATTCTGGCATTTCTTTATCTTCTTTATTACGAGTCAAGCGAAAGTTCCGAGGAACATAATCGATTCCGCCTTTCACAAATGGATGGCAACGAAAGATCCGTGCTGTACCCATCAGTGTTCCTTTAAGCGCGCCATGCACTTGGATCGCTTGGATCATGTAATTAGAACAAGTTGGATAGTATCGGCAACTTGGCGGAAAAGCAGGTGAAATAAACCGCTGATACCCTCGGACTAAATAAATCAAAACTTTTTTCATATTTTCATCTCCATAAAAAAGAGGCAAGACAGTAGCTGCCAGCCTCTTTATTTTATCTTATCTACTTCTTAGTGTACATACTTAACTAAAGAAATCGAAGATATGCAACCATAAGCTCGGTTGAAAGACCTTAAATGGACTTCCACCGCCAATCAAACCATATCCGATCATTGTCCCAATGATGAACAGCAGGAGTACAAGTAATATGACAGCTAAAATTTTTACCATACTTATTAAAATATAGCGTGAATTCGTCATCTCTCGTCACATCCTTAAGCGATTGTTTGTGGTGTTTTTTCGATTGGTGTTTCTTCTACGTTTACTCGTTCCACATCTGCACCTAATTGTTGCAATTTAATATGGAAATTATAATAGCCACGATCTAAATATTTAAGATTACGAACGCGTGTGATGCCATTTGCTTTCAGACCGGCTAAGACAAGTGCTGCTGCTGCTCTTAGATCTGTTGCATAAACTTCAGCACCTTGTAATTCATGATTGCCATCCATGATCGCAATATTGCCATCGATTTTCACATGTGCATTCATTCGGCGCATTTCTTCTAGATGTTGGAAACGGTTCTCAAAGACTGTTTCAGTCACAACGCTCGTTCCTTCTGCAACCAATTGGATAGCAGTCATTTGTGCTTGCATATCCGTTGGAAACCCTGGATGAGGCATTGTCTTAACATCTGTCGGTAAAATGTGTTTTGGACCGATGACACGAACGCCACCAGCTTCTTCTGTGATCGTTGCGCCCATTTCGATCAATTTAGAGATCAATGGACGATTATGCTCAGAAATGGCATCAGCGATCAATAAGTCGCCTTCAGTCATTGCTGCTGCTACCATAAAGGTTCCAGCTTCAATACGGTCTTGGACGATCGAATGATTGACTGCATGCAAATGATCCACGCCTTCAATACGCATCGTTTCTGTACCAGCGCCATAAATGTTTGCACCCATTTTATTTAAGATATTCGCTAAATCGACGATCTCAGGTTCACGTGCAACGTTTTCGATGATCGTTGTGCCTTTTGCTTTGACAGCAGCCATCATGATATTTTGTGTCGCACCAACACTTGGGAAATCAAGGTAAATCGTATTTCCAATCAGTTGATCCGCGATTGCTTCGATATAACCATTTTTTTGAATGATTTTTGCTCCCAATGCTTGGAAGCCTTTCAAGTGTAGATCGATCGGACGTTTTCCAATCGCGCATCCACCAGGCATCGCAACTTTTGCATGACCATTTCTAGCTAGTAATGGTCCCATTACTACGATTGAGGCACGCATTTGGCTTACGTATTCATAAGGTGCTTCAATTTCTAATTCTCTCGATGCATCAAGTGTCACACGATTATTTTCTTCATCAAACGCTACATCTACGTTCAAATGACGGATCACTTGATTCATAGTGAACACGTCAGAAAGAATTGGCACATTATCTAAAACGGTTGTTCCTTCTTCAGCCAATAAACTTGCGGCTAAAATCGGTAAAACCGCGTTCTTTGCTCCTTCAATCTTTACTGTTCCTTTTAATTGATTGCCACCTTTTACGATGATCTCTTCCATGTTGTTCCCCCCAAAAAAAATCCGTTGAGTATACATTCGCTCAAAATCTTTTTTATTATATCACTTCTTGTTTTAAAATAGTACCTTTTTTTAAAATTATAGGCTGACGAAAAGATTTCGACATAGCGCAATGATCTCTAAGAAAAAACTGCTCGCTGTATACCCTAAAAAAATTGAAAAAAGGACAATTGCCATTCTAATTTGTGTCGTATGCATTGACCGAAAAAAAGCGTCAACGCGTAAAGAACGCAAAGACCAAAAGGCTAAGTAAATAAATGCCAAGTGACTAACGATCCGAATGATTGCATCAATACCATATACTTGCATCATTACGCCCTTTCTAACAAATGTTTTTTGATAACTAACACACTGATGATACCATAAATTTTATAAAAGTAGAAATTATTGGTTGCAAAAATGATAAATATCTGTAATTTTCTTGACAAACTCTGAAAAATGAATGAAAAAAACATTCATTTACATCATATATATAATAAATTTCAATTCATTTATTATTAAGGACTAGCGATGATGAGTTATAGCAACGAAATTAACTTAGAGTTTTTTAATATGGTGTACTGCAAGCAATCAGCACTGTGTAAAAAAAAGAAGAGAACGAGACACTCATGGAAGCTGATGCATCCAAAGGTATCTCGTTCTCTTCTTTTGGAGTTGTTCACTCCATTCAATTACTACTTAGTTGATCAGTAATTACTTATGCTTCGATACATTGATTCGGTTCACTGCTCGGTGTAAAGCAACAGTTGCCCGTTTCAATTCGTTCTTATCTTCTTTTTGTTTGGCTTCTTCGATTTGTCGTTCAGCACGTTGTTTTGCACGTTCTGCTCGAGATACATCGATATCTCGTTCACGTTCCGCACTATCTGCGACGATTGAAACTAAGTTATCACGCACTTCCATGATGCCGCCATTGACAGCGATCCAGTCAACGTGTGTATCTGAATCTGTCCGTTTCACACGCACTTCATCGATCGTTAATGGCACGATGATGGGCGCATGTTGCGGTAAAATACCTAGTTCGCCGGCAGTAGTTCGTGCAACAACGATTGCCGCATGGTGATCATAAACTAAACCATCGGGAGTAACCACATTAACAGTTAAATATTGATCCATGGGGCACCCCTTTCTAGTAGCCTAGTTTTTTCGCTTTTTCGACAACGTCTTCGATTCGGCCCACACTACGGAACGCTTCTTCAGGAAGATCGTCGTATTTACCTTCAAGGATCTCACGGAAACCTTTAACCGTTTCTTCGACCGGTACGTAAGAACCTGGAAGACCTGTGAATTGTTCAGCTACATTGAAGTTTTGTGATAAGAAGAATTGGATTCTACGCGCACGTGAAACCAACACTTTTTCTTGATCCGATAATTCATCCATCCCTAAGATAGCAATGATATCTTGCAATTCACGGTAACGTTGTAGTACGTGTTGGACTTCAGTTGCTACTTTGTAGTGTTCTTCTCCAACGATTTCAGGTGACAACGCACTGGATGAAGAAGCAAGTGGGTCAACCGCTGGGTAGATCCCTTGTTCTGTCAATTTACGTTCTAAGTTCGTCGTTGCATCTAAATGGGCAAATGTCGTTGCTGGCGCTGGGTCAGTATAGTCATCCGCTGGTACATAGATTGCTTGGATCGACGTGATCGAACCTTTTTTCGTTGAAGTGATCCGTTCTTGAAGTTGTCCCATTTCAGTAGCTAACGTTGGTTGGTAACCAACCGCTGATGGCATACGTCCTAACAAGGCAGATACTTCTGAACCTGCTTGTGTGAAACGGAAAATATTATCAATAAATAAGAGCACATCTTGTCCTTCAACATCTCGGAAATATTCCGCGATCGTCAAACCAGTTAGTGCGACACGCATACGTGCACCTGGTGGCTCGTTCATTTGTCCGAACACCATCGCTGTTTTTTCGATAACGCCAGAATCTTTCATCTCATAGTATAGGTCATTCCCTTCACGAGTACGTTCACCTACACCGGTAAATACTGAGATCCCACCATGCTCTTGGGCGATGTTGTGGATCAATTCTTGGATCAGAACGGTCTTACCAACACCGGCACCACCAAACAATCCAACTTTCCCACCTTTTAAATAAGGTGCTAATAAGTCAATAACTTTGATCCCTGTTTCAAGAATCTCTGTACTTGTACTTAATTCATCAAAATTTGGTGCTTTTTTGTGGATCTCACTTCTTTGCGCATCTTCTGGAAATGGTGTTTCTAAATCGATCGTTTCGCCCAATACGTTGAACACACGACCTAACGTTTCTGTTCCAACTGGTACAGAGATTGCTTTACTTGTGTCAATGACTTCCATCCCACGTTGCAATCCATCAGTAGATTCCATTGCAATCGTACGGATCACTCCGTCACCTAATTCTAACGCTGCTTCAAGAACAACTTTTGATTTTTTCTCATCATTTTTATAAACAACTAATGCGTTGTTGATATCTGGTAAGGATTGGTCTAAAGAAAATTCCACGTCGACAACGGGACCGATTACTTGAACAATCTTGCCTGAACTCATCTTTTTTCCTCCAATCTCCTTGCTATTCTAGTGCCGATGCTCCGGCAACAATTTCGGTAATTTCTTGGGTGATCGCCCCTTGTCTTGCACGGTTGTATGAAACCGTCAAATCATCGATGATATTCGCAGCATTATCTGTTGCGGTTTTCATAGCGGTCATACCAGCAGCATGTTCTGCGGTTTTCGCATCGACGATCGCGCCATAAATCAAACTTTCGGCATACTGCGGCAATAGTTGAGCCAAGATTTCTTCTTTCGAAGGTTCAAAAATATATTCTTGCTCAAAGCTTTTCGCTTCGCCCGGATCTAAGTCTGAAATTGGCAACATTTTTTCTACACGAAATTGACTAGTCAATGAATTGATGTGATGGTTATAACATACATACAATTCGTCGAATACTTCATTTTGATACATGGTTGTTGCCATGTTCACGATTTTACGAACCTCATCAAAGCTAGGTTGATCAGACAAATTGCGCAGTTCATACGCTAAGTTGATGTCACGAGCTTTAAAGAAATCCGCTCCGGTACCGCCAATAGCGATCATGACATATTCGTCTGGTGATTGATGGTCTTCTTCCAAAATAGACATGGTCTGTTTCAAAATAGAACTATTGTAGCCACCAACTAATCCACCATCAGCTGTGATCACGATATATCCGGTTTTTTTAACTGGTCGACTGATCAGCATACTATTATAATTGACATCTCCTCTTGGATTAGAAGAAGCAATGTCAGTTAATTGTGTCGCTGTTAGATGCGTAACGATTTCTCTGACCTTGTTGGCATAAATCTGGAACTTCTGTGAAGAAGCTTCAGATTTTGTCAATTTAGAGGCTGAGACCATTTGCATGGCACGAGTGATTTGGCTCGTCTTTTTCGTTGACGCGATTCGTGTCTTGATTTCATTTAATGAAGCGCCCATTCATCTCACCTCACTATGCATTTTGAATGGATTTCAATTTGTCTTCTGTTGAAGAATTGTTACCTTTTGTTGCCATAAAAATATCTTTGTATTCTTGGATCGCTTGATTCAACGCTTCTTCTTCTGGAAGATCTTTCGTTGTACGGATCGTTTCAAAGAGATCAGCATGGTTTGTTTCTAGATATTCAAATAATTCATGTTCAAAGTCTAAAATGCTATCAACAGGGATACTGTCTAAGTAACCGTGTGTCAACGCATATAAGATGACTACTTGTTTTTCTACTGCAAGAGGTGCATGTAATTTTTGCTTCAAGATTTCCACAGTACGACGGCCACGATTCAATTTTGCTTGTGTCGCTGCATCTAGATCAGAACCAAATTGAGTAAATGCTTCTAATTCACGGTAACTTGCTAAGTCTAGGCGCAATGTTCCGGCAACTTTTTTCATTGCTTTGATTTGCGCTGAACCACCAACACGGGAAACAGATAAACCTGCATCAACGGCTGGTCGTGTTCCTGCATAGAATAAGTCACTTTCTAAGAAGATTTGTCCATCGGTGATCGAGATCACATTTGTTGGGATATAAGCAGAGATATCGCCGGCTTGTGTTTCAACAAATGGCAAGGCAGTCATTGATCCTCCACCTAGTTCATCACTTAATTTTGCTGCACGTTCTAACAAACGAGAATGCAAGTAGAAAACATCCCCTGGATAGGCTTCGCGACCTGGTGGGCGGCGAAGTAATAAAGAAAGCTCACGATAGGCAACCGCTTGTTTTGATAGATCATCAAAAATGATCAATACATGTTTGCCGTTATACATGAATTCTTCACCCATAGCTGTACCAGCGTAAGGTGCGATGTATAGCAATGGTGCAGGTTGTGAAGCCCCCGCATTGACTACGATCGTATAATCCATTGCGCCATATTTTTTCAGTGTTTCTACTTGGGTACGTACCGTTGAATCTTTTTGTCCAATCGCTACATAGATACAGATCATATCTTGACCTTTTTGGTTGATGATCGTATCGATTGCAATCGATGTTTTCCCTGTCTTACGGTCACCGATAACTAATTCACGTTGTCCACGTCCGATCGGTACTAATGCATCGATAGCTTTCAAACCTGTTTGCATCGGTTCATTAACTGATTTACGTTGCATAACACCAGGAGCCATCGCTTCGACTGGACGAGTTTTGTCAGTCACGATTTCTCCTAGACCATCGATGGGCTGTCCTAAAGGATTGACGACACGGCCGATCATAGCGTCACCAACTGGTACTTCCATGATCTTTCCTGTACGTTTTACTTTGTCCCCTTCACGAATGGATTCAAAATCTCCTAAGATAATGATTCCGACATCATTTGATTCCAAGTTTTGTGCCATACCATATGAACCGTTTGAAAATTCAAGTAGTTCACCACTCATGGCATTTTCAAGTCCATGTGCACGTGCGATCCCGTCACCAACATAAGTGACTGTACCGATTTCTTCGACTGAAAGCACGTTTTCATAATGTTCGATTTGTTCTTTAATCAAGGCACTAATTTCTTCTGCTTTGATAGCCATTCGATTCACCTACCTCTTTGTACTATCTATTTAATTGATTACGCAATTTTTCCAACTGCGTCCGAATGCTTCCGTCGATCACTTGATGATCTGCTTCCACAATTGCCCCACCAATGATCGTAGAGTCGACTAGTTGCTTCAACTCAACCGTTTGGTAGTTCATTGTTTTCGCGACATTTGCTTCAAGTCTGCTCAATTGTTCCTCTGAAAGTGGGACTGCGGTAGTCACACTTCCTAGTAACAAGCCATTGTTTTCATTGTAACGATGTTCATACTCGTCGATCATCAAAGGTAGATCGTTCATACGATTGTACATGAACACGACTTCTAAAAAGTTTTTAACCATTCCTTGATAGCCACTGACTAATTTATCCATGACCAATCGCTTTTCATGAGGCTCTAAACGAACATCACTAAGGATACTCCCTAACTCAGGGACATCGGAATAGATTTTACGTAGACTAAGAAGTTCTTGATACACTTCTTCCGTATTATTTGAATCGATCGCCAGTTCAAATAATGCTTTTCCGTAACGTCTACCTACTGTATATTTATCTAGTTTCATTTGACGAACCTAGACCTTCGATATATTGATTGATTAAAGATTCATGCATTTCTGGAGATAATTCTTTATTCAAGATTTTTTCCGCAATTTGAAGAGAAAGATCGGCTACATCGTCTTTGACTGAGTTCAAGGCAGTATCACGTTCCATCGTGATATCCGCTTGCGCTTTATTTTTCAGACGTGCAACTTCTTCTTGTGTTTCCTTCAAAATATTTTGGCGGCTTAATTCTCCACTTTCTTTCGCATTTTTGATGATATCCGCAGCATCAGAGCGAGAAGCCAACAATTGTTGTTCACGTTCTTGTTCTAATTTTGCTGATTTGATGCGAGATTGTTCTGCAGAATCTAAATCATTGGCGATCTTATCTTCACGTTTTTTCAAAATATCGCTGATTGGTCCCCACGCAAAGTGTTTTAATAGGACCATTAATATCAAAAATGAGCCGCTGACAACGATGATATTACCTAACATCGGATTGCCAACTTCTGCAATTGCCAATTGATTCAGCATAGGTTAGCCTTCCTTTCTCTGAGAATCCAGTTTTTTTAGGTTGCGTAACTATCGATAAAGATTCGATCGTTTTTTGTCGATCACGCAACCTCAGCATTTTTATTACACACCAAAAACTAGGATCAAGGCGATAACAACACCTAGAATAGGAACGGCTTCGACTAAGGCTACCCCGATGAACATTGTTGTACGTAATTGACCTGACATTTCAGGTTGACGTGCCATTGATTCGATTGTTTTAGAAATTACTTGACCATTACCGTAACCAGCTCCGATAGCTGCTCCTAAGATTGCGATTGCTGCTGCGATATAATTCATAATTTACTTCCTCCTAAAATAGTTTAAATAGTCATTAAATATTTTTTACTCTTCTACTTCGATTTTGTGACTCATATATACCATTGATAAAGTGACAAAGACAAATGCTTGGATGCTTCCGATAAATAATGAGAACGCGATCCAGACCATCTCTAACGGAATTGCTAATGGCAATGAGAACCAGCCTAAGCTTGTCATCATTTTTGCGATCAAAGTTAGCAATACTTCTCCCGCATAAATATTCCCATAAAGACGTAAAGCAAGTGTTAACAAGTTTGTGAACTCTTCGATCACCTTCATTGGAAACATAAAACTATAGGGTTTTAGGAATGAGTTGACAAAATAACCTTTGAAACCGAGCTTCTTCACCCCGAATAGATGAGTAAGTGTGATCATAATAAATGCCAATGTTAAAGTTACAAACGGGTCTGCTGTCGGACTTTTCCAAAGTGTCGTTTCGCTACCAGGTAAGACGATTTTTGTAACTAAACCGATATTGTTTGCCACAAAAACAAAGAGGAATAATGTAAATGCCAATAAGTGAAAATTATTCAATTCTTTTCTAGGCACATTATCTGTAACGATTCCTCGTGTAAAATCAATGACCCATTCAAGTGCATTTTGCTTTCCAGTTGGCTTCATTTTTAGATTTCTAGTAAAGAAGTAAACTAAAAAGAAAACGATCAAACAAGTTAACAACACCATCAAACAAACAGTCCCATCAAACCAAACGGGTCCAATATGGAACGTTAGCGAGCGTTCATCCAATCCATTTCACCTCTTTTCCCCAAATTTCACATAAAATCAATTTCATGTGTGTATCTGGTTTTTCTTTATCGGTTTCTAACCAAACGGTATCATACCACCATGAAACAGAAATTTCAAAGCATTTTCATGAAAACTAGACATTTTTTTATTTCAGTCAAAAAATCATAAAAAACACGGATGATACAATGCCATGAAACCGAGGAAAAACCTTTGATAATCATGTTTCATCAGATTAAATGCTAACAAATTTTATCACTAAGTAAATCTAAAAGCACCGAATATGCGAAAAAGGATAATGAAATTATCTAGAGAAATTTTTTAATGTTCGATCAATTTGACGATCGACATCTTTTCGCTTCAAATCTTCTCGCTTATCATACGATTTTTTTCCTTTAGCTAAACCGATCAAGACTTTCGCATAGCCATCTCGAATATAAACTTTTAAAGGAACGATCGTTATACCAGTGTTCTTAGTTTCACTTGATAAACGTGCGATTTGCTTTTTATGCAGTAACAACTTTCTAGTTCTCAGTGGATCATGATTAAAGATATTCCCTTGTTCATAAGGGCTGACATGGACATTATGCAAAAAAGCTTCGCCGTTTCTAACACGAACAAATCCATCTTTTAGATTGATACGACTATTACGAATAGATTTGATCTCTGTACCTTGTAAAACCATTCCTGCTTCCATTGTGTCGATGATCGAATAATCATGGCGAGCTTTTTTATTTTGTGCAATCAATTTTCCCTCGCCTTTTGGCATTCTACATTCCCCCAATTCATTTTTTGATTATTTTTTCTTCTTTTTCTTGTTGATGCCTTTGTAAAAAGGTTTTTTCCCTTTTTTACCCTTTTCTTTTTTTGGACCATATTTACTATCGGCTTTTTTTGGACGTTTTTTCTTATCCATTTGCCGGTCACTTGTTTTTCTTGAAGGTCTGCCTTGTTCTTTTCTTCTTGCCTTCGGTGCTTCCAGCGGCGCCAATTCCTCCGCAGCGACTAATTCAAAATCAACTGCACGCTCGGTAGGATCTGCTTTGACTACTTTGACACGTACTTTTTGACCGATCTTGAATGTCAATCCTGTCCGCTCACCCACTAAGGCTAGATGGTTTTCAATATAGTGGAAATAATCTTGACGCAATTCATTGATGTGGATCAATCCTTCCACGGTATTAGGCAGCTCGATAAACAGCCCAAATTTCACCACAGAACTGATGATACCATCAAATTCTTCGCCAACCTTATCCATCATGAATTCAGCTTTCTTCATTGAATCAACTTCACGTTCTGTTTCAACTGCACGACGTTCCATTTTCGAACTATGATCCGCAATGTCAGGCAGTGTTTGTTCCCAATACTCTTGATTACTTTCACTTGGATCTTGACCATAGGAACGAATCAAACGGTGGACGATCAAATCTGGATAACGACGGATCGGTGACGTAAAATGCGTATAATATTCTGCTGCTAACCCGTAATGTCCAAAATTGTCCTCAGAATAGCGTGCTTGTTGCATACTTCTCAACAACATGGTATTGATCACAGCTGATTCAGGTTTTTCCTCGACGTCTTCGATCACTTTTTGTAAGTCCTTAGGTGTGATCGTTCCCTTTGTTCCTTTGACCAAAATCCCTAAAGCAGAGGCAAAATCAAAGAAACGTTGCATTTTCTCTTCTTTTGGTTGCTCATGGATACGGTAAATAAAAGGGAACTTCCCGCGAGAATAATGTTCTGCCACCGTTTCATTGGCCGCTAACATAAAGGATTCGATCAACCGTTCACCTACGCCACGACTCCGCAATTGGATATCTTGAGGGTGACCTTCTTGATCAACTAAGATCTTAGCTTCACGATCCTCAAATGAGATTGCGCCACGTCGGATACGCATCGTTTCTAAAATCTCATGCAACTCACCCATCGCTTGGAACATAGGGACCAAAGACTCATACCGGGTCATCGTTTCTTCATCTTGTTCCTCTAAGATTTGATTCACTGCGGTATACGTCATCCGCTCAGTCGTTTGGATCACACTTGGGAAAATTTCATGAGAAATAATGTTCCCTGTAGGATCGATCTCCATTTCGCAACTCATCGTTAACCGAGGTACCTTAGGATTCAACGAACAAATACCGTTTGATAACCGCTGTGGAATCATTGGGATCACGCGATCTGTTAAATAGACACTCGTTCCACGTTCATACGCTTCACGGTCTAATTGACTGCCTTCCGTTACATAATACGAAACATCCGCAATGTGAACGCCTAAAAAATAATTCCCATTCGCTAATTTTCTAACAGTGACCGCATCATCTAAATCTTTGGCATCTTCCCCATCGATCGTCACGATCAATTGGTCACGTAAATCTCTGCGGCCAATCAAATCTTCTTCACTGATACTATCTGGTACGGCATCGGCTTCACTCAATACGTCATCAGGAAATTTAGTCGGGATTCCGTTAGCCACGACGATCGATAAAATATCCATTCCAGGATCATTTTTATGTCCGATGACTTGTTTGATGATGCCTTCTAAACTTGTCGCGTAGCTTTTTTCCGGATAATGTGTCAATTCGATCAACACGATGCTTCCATCTACTGGGCGGACACCTTCTGCTGCGGCATAGACTTTGAATTGATTCATTTTTTTATCTTTAGGGATGACTACCCCATAAAGATCTGTTTCTGCCATTTCGTCATCCGTATAAGCAATGAACTCTCCCGCGATTTGCGTAGTTGCTCGTTGACGAATTTCAACAACTTTCCCTTCCGCTCCACGATCTGTAAAAGCATCCGCCGTTTTGACGATATCGATCGCAACAGTGTCTCCATCCATCGCATATCCTGTTGCTTCCTTAGGGATATATACATCATCTTCTTCAGGGTCGATCGTCACAAAACCGAATCCTCGCTCGTTTGCGCGAAAGATCCCTTCGATCAAAATCGGCTGAAGCGGCAGTTTGACTTTACCTTTTTTCGTAAAGACGATACTTTGTTCTCGTTCCATCTGTGCGATGGTTTGTACTAATAATTTAAAATCTTCACTTTTTTGAAAGCCTAGCCCTTCGGCAATCTCTTCCATCGAAAAACTTTTCTTTCGACTACTTTCAATAAAGAAGAGGATTTTTTCTTTTAATGTTTCTTTTGTCATTTTTACTCCTCATTCCAAGGTAAGTTCTCTAGAAAATCCAACACATCTTTTTCAAAGGCTTTTCTTGCTACTCCTACTGTGATCACATGTTTGCTTTCAGGATACCAATGTAGGGAAATACCCGTATGTGCAAGTTTTTTGGCTGTATCATAGACACCATAAGGATCAATCATTTCATCTTGACCCGCTTGAGCCATGAAGACAGGCGTTTGGATATCTGACAACTTACTTTCTGTAATTGCTGCTTGTTCTTGAATGTCTCTTAACTGTTGCTCTACACGTGGGCGGAAAGCGACGACTTTTTGTTCGATCGTTTCCTCAGATTCTCCAGCAATTTTCAAGACATGACGTACATAGTTCTCAAAGTTTTCTGGCACATGGTTTTCTACTGGAGAAATCGGCGAGCAGAAAAAGCCGCCGCCTACCAGAGAAATCTCTGATAATGCTCGAACTGCAAAAATGCCTCCCATCGATAATCCTAAAACGGCGATGTCAGAAAATCCTTCCTCATGCAGAAATTGAAGCGCTTGTTTTGTATCTTGCCACCAAGTTTCAGCATCTTGATCTAAAATCTCGTTTGGTGCAAGCGTCCCATGCCCAGTAAAAGTGGGCGCATAAATCGTATAGTTTGATTTTTCTAAAAAACGAGCTAACATTCGTACATCGTTCGGACTACCCGAATACGCATGTAATAAGAGAACTGCGCGCTTCCCATGTTTTTCATAAATAGGTTGTGGTAGACTTTTCATTTAATTCACCTCATTAGCCTTATTTTACCATAGTTAACAAATACCTTCTTATATAACGGTCCCTTTTCTATTCAACAAAAAAGGTCTGGGATAATTTCGTTTCCCAGACCCTCTATTTATTTGAAAAATCGATGAACCTTCAATCTATCCTCTAAATCTGCTCTAAGCAAAGAACCACTTCTGCTCTTTGGTTTTAAACGATTTACTTAGAAGATAAAAATGCAAGTACGAATAACAAAATCATCCATACAGCGCCCATAACAGCTGTCGAGCGTTGCATTACTGCTTCAAATCCACGTGCTTTTTGCTTTCCGAATAATTGATCTGCTCCACCTGTAAATGCACTTGCTGCACTATTTTGTTTGCTTGGTTGCATCATGATCGCGATGACCATCATAATTGATATAACGATAACGATCCCTAAAATAATATTATACATCAAACAGCCTCCTTTCTCAAAATATCGTCCTTCTAACTTTATCACATAACACGCCTTGTGACAACAGTGTTTCATCAGATGGTCGATGTTTTAAAGCACACGATTGGAGGGCTCGCTAGTTGATTCTCTAAGGAACTGCGATAGTCTTCAGTTTTTCCGCATTCTTTGGTATTTATTTACGCCAAACATCCTGATATTCAGCTTTTCTTTCAAACTCTGCTTTCGCATACGGACATAGTGGGATCACTTTTTTACCCGTACGTCTAGCTACGTCCACTCCGGTCGCAACCAGTTTTTCTGCTAATTTCTGTCCTCTAAAAGCTGGATCAACAAATGTGTGGTCAATGATCATAATATCCGGACCGGCATCAGACCAAGTCATTTCACCAATTTCTGTTTGTTCATCATCGAACAGTACTAAACGATTCTTTTCTTCTTTGATTTCCATTTTTTCACGCTCCTTATTCTTAAATAACGAACACTATTTTTACACTCTTTGATTTTACCAGTCCTATTTTTTTCAGACAATCATTTGTACTTATAATTGCACTCTTTGTTCAATGAATGAGAAAATCACTGTCCAGTAAGTATCTGGATCTTTGCTGACCGCTTCTAAATGCTCTGCTCCCGGCACTAGCAATAAGGCTTTATCTCCTGCTGTCGCATTTTGGATCGTGTACGCTGCTTCCATTGGCACAAAATGATCATGTTCACCATGGATGATCAGCACTGGTAAATGGTTGCTTCCTAATTGTCTCGTAGCAGAAGCTTGTTTCAAAGAGTAGCCAGCATACTTTTGGGCATATCGATTGGCATATCTCATGATGATTTTTTTCGGAAACGCCGTTAACTTACTTAACATATAACGAAATTCTGAATAGACCGATACAAAACCACTATCAAGAATCAAGCCTTTCACCGCACTCGGCAGCTTTTCTCCGCTAGCCATCATGATTGTCGAAGCACCCATGGAGCCTCCATGGAGTAGAATCGTAGCTTCTGGTTCTTTTTTTAAGATTTCATTGATCCAGAGAATCAAATCCAAGCGATCCAACCAGCCCATTCCAATGATTTCTCCTTCACTTTCCCCATGCGCACGTAAATCTGGAATCAAAACATTGAAACCTTTCTCTGCGTATTTCTTTCCAATGTAAGACATGTCTTTTTTGCCTGTACTACGATAATCGTGAACACAGATCACCCATTTTCCTTTGTTTGCATAAGAAAAGAACATTCTGCCTTTTAGTTTCAATCCTTCATGGCTTTTAGTCGTCACACTTTCGCCCTTTTGCCAAAAGTCTTCCGCTAAGTCTTCTAACTTTTGCCGTTGTTCATCGACCGTCGTCAAAGAAGCTGGGTCCATCAATTGATGCCCTGTTTCTTCATACCAAGGATAGCCTCGTTGCAATCCTATTTTGATCAATTTTTTAGCATATAGATAAGCAACAAAATGATAACTAACGATCATTAATAACATAATTAGTAAAATATAAAAAACAACCACTTGCATCCCACACTTTCTACTTGATCAGCCAAACAAAAAAACAAGTCTATAAAAAAGAAGCAATCTCAGGAAGCCTGGCATTTGAATTTTATAGCCTTCCACTTATTCTCAAATTGCTCACTTCATTTTTTTCGCTTAGTTCAAGTTTATCTAATACATGGTACTCTAAGGTTTGTACCATATCCAATTCACGGTTCATTTCCATTGTACCATTTTCTATAAAAGAGGCAGACAACGAACTATTGATATGTTCTGTTTTTTTATATGTCGATCCATTTGGAGAAGATTCTCTTCGTTCTTCTCACATACAGATCTTCTGAAAAAAAGATTAATTATTTGCATAACATTTACATTCGTCTTAAAAATAAGTATACTAATGCCGTGCATTGGAATCAAGGGTGGACCCCTTGGACTGGTTCGGAAACTTCCCAGGATAAAAAACTAAGTGTCTCTATAGAAAGGAGATTGGAAATAATGCGAAAGGTTATTATTGATTGCGATCCTGGTATCGATGATACATTAGCGCTCTTATTTGCATTAAAATCACCAGAAATCGAAGTTGTCGCAATCACCACCGTTTGTGGAAATGTTCCCGTTCATTTGGGAACAGAAAATGTGATCCGTTGTTTAGAACGCTGCGATCGACTAGACATCCCTGTCTACCAAGGTTCAGCAACCCCTCTAAACACACCATTTATCAGCGCACAAGATACACACGGCATGGATGGTCTTGGGGAAACAAATTTCCCGTTAGTATCAGATAAACAAGCTGAAACGATCCATGCCGTTGATTTTTTAGCGAATTATTTTGCTGAGAAACAAGATACTTCGTTGATTGCGTTAGGGCCACTCACAAATGTCGCCTCTGCTTTACAGAAGAACCCACGAATAGGAAACCAGATGGATCGGTTTGTTTCAATGGGCGGGACATACAAAAGCCACGGCAATTGTTCACCTGTAGCAGAATACAATTACTGGTGTGACCCTGATGCAGCTGCCTATGTCTTTGAACATCTAGGGCAAATGATCGAGATGGTTGGCTTAGATGTCACACGAGAAATCGTCTTTACGCCGACGATCCTAGAATACTGTTGCCAACTTGCGCCACAAGAAGGAAACTATTTAAAAGCAATCACACGTTTTTATTACGACTTTCATTGGCAGCAAGAACGCATCCTCGGTTGTGTCATCAATGATCCTTTAGCAGTTGCTTATTTCATTGATGAACAACTATGCCAAGGTTTTACTAGTTATACCGCTGTGGAAACACAAGGCATCAGTCGTGGTCAAACCTTAGTTGATCGTCACGATTTTTGGCAGAAAAAACCAAATAGTCTGATCATGACAGATGTTGACACCTCTCTTTTTTTCCGGAAGTTTTTAGCCGTTCTTTTAAATGCACAAGAAGAATTGATAAAAAAAGATCTGGAAAGATTAAAGATGGGATGAAATGAAGATGACACAAAAGAAAATCACAACAAGAATGATCACAATCATGGCATTAAGTATCGGAATCAACTTTCTCGGCGGGACGATCGCTTTATGGCTCCGATTACCTATTTATCTTGATTCGATCGGCACGATTTTTGCCGGTGCCTTACTTGGACCAATTCCTGGCGTTTTGACAGGATTGAGTAGTAGTTTGCTTAGTGGCGTGACAATGGACATGTTCTCTTTGTATTACTCACCGATCCAAATCATCACAGGATTGCTCGCAGGTTTGATTTTACCTAAGAAGTTGCATGAGCACGGACTGAAAAGCCGACTTTCATTATTCGTATGGACATTCGTGATCTCAGCGCCTGGAACCATTCTAGCTTCACTTATCACGATCCAATTATTTGGTGGTATCACTTCTTCTGGTTCGAGCACCATCGTTCAACTTCTTTACGGATTGGGGCTAAACCAAGCAGCCAGTGTCACCATCGTTCAAGCAGCAACAGATTATTTAGATCGTTTGCTATCCGTCCTTGTCGTTTCACTTGTCGTCTTGAAACTACCTAATCAAGCAGTGGCAAAATCAAGAACTCGTTGATGAAGTGCTAAAAAAAACGATTAACGCTAAGTAACAAGAAACACTGCTTATTAAATACCGTTTATTCAATGAGTTACAAGATGACGCTTCTCACAGGCAGTTAAATAAAATACCCGAACGATCGAACAGTTTCTCTGCATTCTAGCAGAAATCTCTTCGCTATCGTTCGGGTATTATTTTTATCCAAAAACTTTCTATACTGTTTGACTGGAATAGAAAAACGTAAACGCCTTATGATATCATTCCACCAATAAAGCTTTATCTTCGTCTTTGAGCATCTTCTCTCGGTCTTTGTACTTGATTGGTCGAATAACTTTACAAGGATTCCCCGCAGCGACCACATTTTCTGGTATGTCTTTTGTCACGACACTTCCCGCGCCAATAATGCTATTTGCACCGATCGACACACCTTGCAACACATGCACTCCCGCACCCAACCAAACTCGATCTCCAATATGAATCGGTTTCGCATAAACGACATGATCAGCGCGTTCGAACGGATCTTCTGCATGATTGGCTGCATACAAACCAACTCTAGGCCCTACATAAACATCATTCCCAATCGTCACTTCATGGCAATCCAGAATGATCATGTCATGGTTGAGATAAACATTGTTTCCTATAGAAATATTGAACCCAAACTCACATTGGAAATTCGACTCAATATAGACATTTTCACCCATTGAAGCAAACAGATCCCGCAAAATCATATACTTGTAATGATTTTCAGAATTCACGAGAAAATTGTATCTTCTACATTGTCTCAACGCATGATTTCTTGCTTGTACAACTTTTAAGTCCATATCATCATATGGTAACCCTGTATTGGTTAGTCCTTTCACATCATCTTCGCTCATCTTTTTCCTCCTAGAACTTAAGTGCTTACACGTATTGTACCAGAAAGTCGTCTTTCTATAAGGAAGAGCGATTTGTGAAAAAACATGGAAGCTTTTTTCTAGTAATTTATTTCTTGAATTCTTTCTCTTTCTGTTCGATATGACCTCGTTAACTCCTGCTCTTTTTCATCTAATTGTTGCGCATAATTTTGAGCTGTACGTATGAGATCATGATCTATCGTCTCCATTTGATGATAGAACTGTCGACTATCCCAATGATCATTCTTCGTTAAATATATGATTTTTTGTACCAATTGACCAGTTTCTTTCCTAAAATTTACTAGCTGATTATCTATTTCTTCTTGCTGACGGTGTATCTGACGTTTATTTTGGTAGAACTGTTCTTCTAAATGTTGTAGTTTCCGTTGTTTCTCAACTGTCTCCATTTTTTATCCCCTTTTCACAGGTGTGATCAATGTTGGCTGTTTCATTTGCTTCACATACTGTTCTGCTGCAACCGCACTTTCCCCTTCTAACGCGCCTTTCAAATTAGTCGGTAAAACACTATTTGTTTGTTGATACATTCCTTCTGATATTTCTTTTAAGGATTCGATCGAGGTTAACTTTGTCTGGCTGATTCGACTTTCTTTTGCAAGAATAAGTGCTTTTATAGCTACTCGTTCCCGTTCTTTTTGTTCTTGTCCAAGTCTCTCTAGAAATTCTTGTAATTCTCTATCTTCCATCGCTAAACTCCTTTCACTTGATTTTAAATAAATTATTTCCTGCATGTCTGTCGTATTCTGAGAGATTATTTGCTACTACTGACATTTTGTTACTAAACTCTCCCAACTTCTCTTTGTATTGCTTCACTTGATTCGTATTTAATGAGGCTTGTCCACTGTCCCATAAATTATTTTTTCCATAAGGTGAAATCATGTCTTGCACTTCCCAATAAGTCAAATAATTTCTAATCATTCCTGCACCATCTAATAATTCTTTCGCTATTGCATTGATTTCATCTTCAAATTCTTTTTGTGCATTTTTGAAGATCATCTCGTACTCTTCCCCTATATTTTTTGCCTTTTGGATGATAGTCTGAACTAGTTCGGACTGTAAAGTGATTTTTTTAGAACCTGAAGATTTAGAAATTTTTTTATGTAATTCGTTGACTGTCTCATTCCACTCACCAGCAACTTTTGCTTCTGCAATAATCTTGGCATATTCTTTTTCGAAATCTTTATATTCTCCAGATAGCAACAGTTTTATGACTTCTGTAAAAGATAACCCGCCTTCTGGTGTTTCTTTTACTAAACGATTCAAATATTTATCGATCAATTGAGAAACCTTTATACCTGCAGCAAAAATGTAACCATGTTCGTTTAAATTCGCCTCTTTAAGTGTCCCATCAGGATTTATTTGAAACTGTCCAAAATCATGACTCGAGCCGTCTTTATCTTCCATATCAAATGTGGTGTTAAACGATTTAGGTAATAAATAGCGGACATTACCAATCTCATCTACCCCAGGCTTATTTCTATTTAACATCGAAACAATATCAAAAGCGTTGACATAATAGTCGATTTTTCCTTGCTCTTCCAACATTTGGATATTTTTTTGTGCCTGTTCAGACATTTTATTAATACTTTCACGTGCATCAGGTCCTTGAAACAAAACAACCTTGTCGATTTTGGCAATATCTTTTTCAGGGAGATTCACTACAGCTTGAATCGATACCATCGTTCCCAAAGAATGACCTGTGACAGCCATTGTAGCATTGGGTGCTTCTGTAGCCATTTCCGTTATCTTCTGGTGCATGGCTTGATTTGCTAATTTTGCCTGCGGAATATAGGCATTTTTTGTGGTAAACGCCTGATTATTATGCCACCAGTCATTGAGATTCAAGTTACTTGAAGAAATACCATCACTCCCTCTGGTGACAAAGTAAGTGTGTTTGGTCTCTATAGATAGCTTAGGCGTGTCCGTTACATAATAAGCATTGAAGCCAGCTTTCTCATCCGTCAAAAGTCCTTGCTTATATGAGTTTTTCACATAGCTTTGCACTTCATAGCCCCCATTTACTTTCGGCACTCGTATGTTTCCTAACTCTTTGACTGTTTTTACACTGTTATCGAGTTGGAGGTAGACAGTGCTTAAATCATTTCCATGAACATCTTTTGCATTTGGGAAGTTGAATGGAACGAAATTATTCTGTCTATAATTATTTATTTGTTCTCTGTCCCATTCTGTTAAACTAAAAGAAAATCGTATTTTTCTACCATCGTAAGATGCTTGCGCTAAATTAGCATATAAGTTACTATGATTTTCTAAATTGACCATACCTATTCTCCTTCATAGTAATTATAGTTAGCGTTAATTGTATACATTGTTTCTATCTTCTTAGGCCTATTAATATTATCTGGATTTATAGCGAATCCAAATGAATTTATTTCTTTGTTATCCTTATCAATAATTTGTATTCGAATAATAATAACCTCACCAGCACCTTGCGGAAGTCCATTCCCCACTATCTCTTGCTTTAGTGAATTCCAATCAAACACAACGTTATTAACTTTTTCATCTTGCTTTTTTACAAATTCCACCATTTCTTCCTCGTGTGCTTTTAAAAAAGCTACTTGTCTTTCTTTTTTTGTTGGTTCGCCCATTTTATTCACTCCTATCGTTGTCAAAAGGACTAATAATACACCTATACTTACTGAAATCAACCATTTTTTCTTTACCATTTGATTATCACTCATTCCTTGATCTTCTAATTTTTGTGTATGTTCTGACAGTCTTTCGATATTTCACCTAATTAGGCCCTTAAAACATAACAACTTTGTCGATTTTAGCATTGTCTATTATTCGAGAACATTAATTAGTACGTACTTTATTTCCTCTGTTTACTTTTGAAACACGTATTTCTCCTAACTCTTTGACTATTTTTACGGTAGCATCAGTTGGAGGATAAATTTTACCGTTATATGGTCACTTTGCTTCCTCATCGGTTACATCCCTATATCAATCTCTTCAATAGAATAATCAAATTCCACTTGATTCATACTATTTCAATCTTTTTAAATAGTATTAGGTGGACTATTGTAGCTACTTCTGGCTAAATTGACATAAATATTATTTGAATTCTCTAAATTTCTCACAAAAGCATCCCCCCAATTCTAAAAGAATTAAAAGCAGTCATACTTCCTATCACTGGCATTCTATTTGTTTTTTCAAGACTGAATTGTAAATAAAAACTGGAGTCAGGAATATGATTGAATTTTCCTTCAATTGTGAGTGCTTCTCCTGCCCCAAAAGGAAGTCCATTTCCAATCATAATAACTTCTACACTTTCCCAGATATATTGAACGCTTATGATTTTATCATTTTGTGACTTTACATATATGGTCATTTCTTTTTCATGTTCTTTCAAAAAAGCGATTTGTTTTTCTTTTTCCGTCGGTTCTATTATTTTTTTCATTCCTAGCGTGCCTAAAAGGATTAAGATGATAGTTAAACTTACTACAATAATTTTCTTCTTTTTCCCCACATATTTTTCTCCTTTATACTTTTATCTTTATGTAATCAATAGTTACAAGCATACGTTATATTTTTGATCTCATTTCTTCTTGATGTTCGATTAAATGCCCTGACTATACCAAATTTAATATTCATTTGTATTTCACCTTATTGAAAGCTTTTAATTTTAGTAGGATTTGAAATATTATCAGTATAAATATATATTTCAAACCCATCAATCTTTTTATCTGTTTCATCAAAAAGACTGATATTGACAGCTATGGACTTAGGACTAAACGCCATGCCCTGTACAACTCGAACTGTTTCCCAATCATACTCAATATTTTTAATTTGATAATTTTTTAAAATTACGTAATCGTTTCTTTCTATAACATATGCTGTAATTTTTTTCTCGTGCTCTTTCAAAAAAGTTATTTGTCTTTCTTTTTCTGTTGGTTCGCTCATTTTATTCACTCCTATCATTGTTAAAATGACTAATAATATACCTATACTTACTGAAATCAACCATTGCTTCTTTCCCAATTGATTATCCCTCATCCCTTGGTCTTCCAATTTTTAACTACTTTCATACATAAGTATCGGGTTAAAGTAGACTGTGCTTACAGGTTTTTCATAACTATCTTTTGCATTTGTAAAAATGGAAAAATTTTTATGAATCATCTAAGTTCACCACTAGTTAACTCTTCCATTGCTTCTTCAAAATTATCGGTCGCTATCTCTTCTATCTTAGTAGGTTTTATTAAGTTATTTGGTAAAACTTGAATTGCTCCACCATCTATTTCATTTTTATCAATGTCATATAACTCAATATCAACTATGTACATTTTTTGGGTAAAAGCTCCGCTATCCTCTATCCTAAATGATTCCCAATCATATTTAATAATAGCTATATTGATTTGTGAATTTTTCTCTATAATGTACTTGGTTAATTCTTCTTCATGTTCTTTCAAAAAAGCAAGCTGTTTTTCTTTTTCTGTTGGCTCATTCATTTTATTCACATCTATTGTTGTAAAAAGGGCTAATAGTAAACTTACGATTACTAGAATCAGCCATTTTTTCTTTTTCCCCAATGGATTATCCCTCATTTTTTTCAAAGATTCATAAGCAAAACTATTTAGTTTTACTTTGTGCGGTCTTTGAAATCAAATTACATAAACATTTAAATTGATTTTGAGATTAGTCATTTATCTACATCATTCAAGATCTTTATTCTAAAATATCATTCGTAGTCCACATATCATTTATAGCAGAATACTCATTATTTACATCAATGACTAAAGTATTTCCTTTATTATAGTAGTTTTCTGCACTACTTTTTTTCTTATCAATAACATCAAATTTGATTGCCAGGGTTGGCCTTGAGAATGCCATACTTTGACTGTGTTCTACAGATTTCCAATCATATTTGATTTCGATTTCTGAATGACTTTCTTGTTTTATATACTTAGACAATTTCTCTTCATCTTTTAAAAAAGCAATTTGTTTTTCTTTTTCCGTCGGTTCCATTATTTTTTTCATTCCTAGCGTGCCTAATAGAACTAAGGTAATAGTCAAACTAACTACAATAATTATCTTCTTTTTCCTCACAAGGCTTTCTCCCTTCTCTAACTGCAACTATAGTAATCATAGTTAGCATTGATCGTATACATTTTTTCTATCTTCTTAGGCCTATTAACATCATCTGGATTTATAGCGAAACCAAATGAATTTATTTCCTTGTTATTCTGATCAATAATTTGTATTCGAATAATAAAAACCTCACCGGCACCTTGCGGAAGTCCATTCCCCACTATCTCTTGCTCTAGTGAATCCCAATCAAACACAACTTTATTAACGATTTCATTTTGCTGCTTTACAAATTCTGTCATTTCTTTTTCCTGGGATTTTAAAAAGACTATTTGTCTTTCTCTTTTTGTTGGCTCGCTTATCTTCTTTAATCCTATCGTTGCTAAAAGGATTGCTACTATACTTATACTTACTAGAATCAACCATTTTTTCTTTCCCAATTGATTATTCCCCATTCCTCGATCTTCCAAGTTTTGGATATGTTTTCGTATATGTTCAGTCAATCTATCAATACTCTCATCTGTATCAGGGATTTTTTTAACAAAACTGCGTTTTTGATTTTAGCAATATTTTTCCGAGATTCTTTTTGGTATGTACTTGTGCAAAATCAGCATATAGCTTGATTCTCTAAATCAGCTATTAAGTTCCTCAATATTTATTTGTTGTCCATAATGTAAAGTTGACATATCAGGCATATTATTTTGATTCAATTCTATATCCAATCTGAAATCCATATATGGCTTATTATTTACAAATCCAAAAATTTGAATTTTTTTGCCAGCTCCACTAGGAAGACCATTTCCGATAACTACTTGGTTAACATTATTCCAATCATAATTAATCGCTGTTACTTTTTCCCCTTCGGATTGATTAATATACTCCGTCATTTCCTTTTCATGTGCTTTTAAAAAGTTTATCTGTTTTTCTTTTTCTGTAGGTTCACTTATTTCTTTTACTGCTATCACTGTCAAAACCATGACTAACATACCTATACTTATTGGAATCAACCATTTTTTCTTTTCCAATTGCTTATCACCTCACTCCCTATCCTTTCAATTATGAATATCTTTTGTGTATGTTCTGACTATCTATTGATATTTTTTCGTATCTCACTTTTTTTCGAAATGACTTTTTTGATTCAGCAATATTTTTATTTGGGGCTATTTTTGGTATGTACTTTCACGTAACTTTTTATTTCATGTCTTTCTTTACTTTCGATACTCATATTGTTTTATAAGTTTTGACTGTTTTTAGGGTAAAGTAGACTTTACTATTATTGATATCTTTTAAAAGAATTAGGACAATTACTATAAGAACTTTCTGCTAAGTTAGCTTAAATCTTGTCGGAATTCTCTAAATTACTCATAAATTCTCCCACCTACATACAAAGAGCTTAATAGCCCGATAGTATCAAGTTCAGGCATTTTTTTATCATCCACTCCAAAACTTAGTATGAAATTTGACTCTACGATATCATTAAATCCCCCATGAATGGTCAATAATTTTCCAGCGCCCATAGGTGTCCCATTTCCTATATCATCAACTTTTACACTATCCCATTCATACTTAACACTTTGAATCTTTGCATTTTGAGATTTTACATACTTTGTCATTTCTTCTTCATGTGCCCTTAAAAAAGCTACTTGTTTTTCTCTTTCTGTTGGTTCGCTCATCTTCTTCACTTCTATCGTTGCGACAAGCATGAATAATATACCTAAACTTATTGGAATCAACCATTTTATCTTTCCCAATTGATTATCCCCTCATTCATAGTTCTTTCAAATTAGAATATCTTTTGAGTATATTTTTTTGATCCATATGTAAATCTTTTTAGATGTCCTACATACGCGTCTTTCGCTATATCGACATATGGATTAAAGTTCTCTTCAAAATCAGTCATCTCTATCCTCCTGAATATTAGAATAGATAGGGTCATTTAAGACCATCAATTCACTTATTTTATTTAATTTTTTTACATCAGTTTTTACCCTAAGTACATAACCTCGATTGTTATACTCTAATTTTGAACTGTCGCTAATATCAAATTTGACAATCAATACAGGTTTGGAAAATGCAATACCTGTATTTACTGCTGTTGTCTCCCAATCAAACGTAATTTGCCCATCTTGCGAACTATAATTTTTTATATACTCCGTCATCTCCTTTTCATGTGCTTTTAAAAAGGTTATCTGTTTTTCTTTTTCTGTAGGTTCGCTTATTCTAATAATTCCTATCGTTGTCAAAAGAACTAATAGTATACCTACACTTACTGGAGGCAACCATTTTTTCTTCTTTTCCAATTGAATATTCCCTCATTCCTTACTCTTCAAATTTTCGGATACTTCTTGTGTATGTTCTGACAGCACAGCAATACTTGATAGTATTTGCTACTTGTACTACTATTTACTTATCTGCTTCGTTCATTATTACTATACGTAATTTTTGTCTATTAAAATTAAAATTTATTGGATAAGAAGCATATAGGTCGTATACGGATGGTTTTAGTCTTATACGATCATAAAGAAATGCTTATTTCGTCGAACCATTTTACAGAGGGAGGCAATTATGTTAAGAAAAACAAGTTTAGTAGTTGGTTCTATTGTTCTAGGAATTTTAGGTTTTAGCCCGATGCTATTATCAGTCGTTCGAAAAAACGACGTCAACGGGGATACAAAATTAAATCCAAAGTATTATGATCAGTTAGAAGAGCCTCTGTTTATTTCGGAAAATAAAAAAAATAAATGATTGTTCGTTTTGTAGACGATACCAGACATGTCTTGGTATTGTCTTTTTTGATATGGATGTGACCTTTACTGTTTGATATATTACATAATAAAGTAAATAGGCTATAATGAACTTGACCACCTCTTTTTAACAATACACAGGAAAACTCACTATATTCATTACTCAAACATCATTCGGAGGTGACTCGTCATGAAGAACCAACTTGCTTTTAAATTTTTACCCAAGTTATGGACTTCTATTTTGTATCTTGTGGTGATTGCTGCTGGATCTTTTATGTATTTATCAAAACATTGGGATATAACGATTTTCACCTCGATTTATTCGGATTTTTATCTTCATATTTCAAACTTTTCAATTAGTTTGATTTTAGGTTTGATTCCTTATTTTTGGTTATTGATGGGTGCAAAGTTCAATTATATCATCATTTTTTCTTTACTTTTACTTGTAGCAAATGCGCTATGTGAAACTGTACTCGGGTTTATAAACACGCCGGATATCATTGATATGTATTTTGGCTTTGCTGGAACCGGAATTTCTTTTCTCACATTATTGATCATTTATAAATTTGGCCTTTCGCCTAATAGCGAAAAACGAGAATCGCAGCCTTAGCTGTTGATTCTCGTTTTCTTATATTTAAGATAAAGTATTACACTTATGACAATCAATAGAGTAGAAAAAATGATTAATAAACCAATCACCCATATATTGTTGCTTTGATTGACAACAACATGATTCGAGCCGTTTGTTTGTTCAATCAATTGTTCAAGTGCCTCTTTTGTATAGCTAAATCTAGTTATTTTCTCCTTGCCATCAACAGTTATGATGAATTGATACTCCCCAGATACCAATTCTGCATCACTAACTAAGGGCAGATTCAGCTTTGTTTTAGTCATTGGAGTTAATGCAATTGCGCGTGTCTCAATTTCCCCTTCAGAAATGATCTCCCCGTTTGGATTGATTACTTTATATGGTCCATTTTCCGCAAAAGTCACCGTAGGATTATTATTAAGTACATAGTAATCAAGTTTTATAGCATCCTGTGAGTTTACAAATTCAAACTCATCATATGTTTGTTCCTTTTCAGTATCTAGTTCATTCATTTTAAGGTGAAACAGGAGTACTTTCTCATAAACATGAACGATATCTACGGAATCTTCATTACTTTGCTCACTTAGAGTTTGAGAGAAATTCACCCCACCTAAAACTTCCCCATCAAGTTCTTCAGTGATATTGAGCGAAATTATGATCGTTTCGCTTTGATTCGCTTCAACTTTTATTTTTCCATCTTCAAGTTCACCATTCTCAGTAGCTATCTTCACATATTTGGCTAAGTCATAATTTTTATCTAAAAGATTTTCTTTGTTTTCCACATAAGTGACACTTCCCATCGTAGATAATGCAACCGATGGAAAGACGGCAATGTCTAAGTCTTTGTCGCCTATATTTGTAATTGTTGCTGTAAATTCATAGTTCTTATTAAGTTCTGGACTAAATTGTATATAGCTATCGCTGATCTCGTATTCTTTAGGTTGTACATTTACTAGAATCGATGCTGGATTTTCCTCGGAAGCATCAACCGGTTGTATGTAAAATAAACATCCTATGAATAATACGAGAATAATAGAAGAAACGCGAAATAACTCATATTTTTTTATTAAACTGTTTTTTATCATCATGGCTCCTATCCAATCTACCAAGAACAGTATTCTGGATTTTGCTAACATTTCTCAGCTTCTATCCAGTATTCCTGTATTCAAGTATTTATTTTCCTAGTAGCGCAAGAACTAGCAGAACCTGTTAACCTAGTTTTGCAATGATCCTTGCTTGAACAACTGTATTTAAATTGTCCCAGTGATTTTTATTATGGATATCCCTAAAGAAAGCAAAATCCTGTGATTCTTCATGAAACAAAATGCCATCAGAGACTAGAACGTCAGCTCCCTCAATAGTAGAAGTAAAGTTAATGATTTTCCTATTAAATATAGTCAGTAATTTATTTTGGATCACTGGTACATATTCAGGATGGTGTAACATTGAAATAGCGATGATCACTGTCTCGCTATTTTGGATAGGCAAATAATAAGATAAGATGTACGCTAACTTATTCGCAAATATCTGTCGATCGCCAACTTTTAAATCCCTATTTTCAACTATTTTTAATACTAGATTCTTCACTTCCTGGATTCTACTGTCAGGACTATGTTGATTGGCCATTCCTTTCAAATTTTCAAAATAAATATTTTTATATGCCCAACTATTAATGACACTTTCATATAAAATCACATTTTCAACTTCAGGCTTTATATTATATTTATTTGACAACGTTTCTACGACATCAATCGAAAAATCAACGATCTCATTACTACTGATTCGTTTGAATTTTTCACCTAAAAATATTTTATCTCGCTTACTTGTCGTTTCAGGTATTAGAAGTTGTCTGCAAAAATAGAAGAAAGCAATTTCTTTTTCCCTATCTTCGATATTTCTAGTTGGTATTAGTTTGGTCAATGAATCATCTTCGTACAACTCTTTCATATTATCGAATATCTCTAGCGCTTCTTTCTCTAAATCTTGCACGAGATACCCACGAGAAACTGCATTTTCAAGTATCGAGAAAAGAATATCATGCTTCACTTTAGTTGTTTTTAAACTTCCATAGCCATCTCCCACTAAATCAATGTTTACTCTTGTCTGGCTATCCGCAAAAACATTATATGCCATAACTTGTACTAAATAATGATACGTTCTGATGGACTTCTCGTTTCCTTCCAAAGAAATTGATTCGAAGTTACTATGAATAGTGATTGGGATTTTTTGTTTCTGAAAAATGTCTTTCAGCCGACTGATCAATTTATAGCAATAAGACTTACTAAACATCAACTTATCAGAAATATCCACTACCCGAGTTTTTCGATGTTTCAAAAGATACAGCAACAATTGAAAATAAGGTGATTCATTAAAAAATTTTTTCTTCAAATTGACAAATACTTGAAGCAATACTTCCTGATTAAATCCTTCGATTAAACCGATCGTACCTTTTTCTAGCAAAAAGAAAGAGGAAAATGTGAAATCCAATTGTTCGAAGTTTTCTTCGAGTTCAACTAGTAATATTTTCGTTTGATACATCGTCAAGTTTAATTCCACGCTCAATTTATTTAATGATAAATATTTTTCTGTTACTAGAACTGTAAATAACTTCAACATTTCGCTTTGCTTTTTTGTTAAGTAATGGCTACTAAATGTATCCATTATATATTCCATGTGTTCTACCAACCTTCATGTTAGAGGATTCTAGACTAAGAGAAATTTACTTAGTCAGAATATTTCATTTTATTTTCCGTGAACGATGCCGCTGTTTCCATGTTCTACTTGAATTGCTAGCGTTTTTTCCTGCCATATACAGACTGTTTTTGTTGCTGAAACCGTGAATTTTTGAGCATGTATCCCTAACTTTTAACTAGATGATGTTTTTAACAATAGCCACTTATATCTACTAAGTTTCTTACTGTCAGATCAATCAACTATAATGGAAACAGCTTGCTGCATGAAAGAATAAAAGAAGGAACACTGATTCGCCAATCAACAAGAACATTTTTTATTGATCGTATCAGCATTTCTTCTTTGATTATTCTATAGGACAGATGAAAGGATGTAAGTATTCCATATAGCACCCCATACTATTTTGTCTACTTCGTACCTTCCGCTCTTTTTATCTATCACTCCATTAACAACTGGCAATAATTACTTTTACTCAGGATTACTCCCCCAAGGATTATTCACTTCTTGTGCTGTTAAAATGATTTTGACGCTATCATCTCTGTTTGATCGCCAGACATAATCATTTGCATCTAAAATGACATCGAAATCTTTTTCAATTTTCGTTGAGCTCATTCTCATTACCTGTTGTGCTTGAAGATACGGATTAGAAGGCTGTACATCTAGTCCATTCCCATATTGGTCAAGTTTTGCAAAAATGTTCACAAAAACATCTTCAGATTTTGTATTATTTACTGTGGCGGTTGCTTTCAAGGTCTTCGTTTGTTTTCGTACATCTGAATTCAAGTCAAAATCTGATAGTTTGAAATCCACTTTATTCGTTGTGCCTTCGTCGAAAGTGATCGCTAATTTTCCTTCTTGCACTTCAATCGGAATTTGTTTTTCACTATTTACCTCGGATGCATTTACCAAGAGTGGTTTACTACCTACTAACAACAAAGTTGATAATAGAATTGTCATTGATACCTTTTTTTTCATTGTTGGATAGCCCCCAGAATTTAATATTTTTTTCACAAAATCAGTTTACATTAAATTCCCGTGGACGGTTTATCCGAACATTCAACTCTTTTTTAAAAAAAGGATAATCCTTCCCATAATTCTTTGTTACACGATCGAAACTTAACATTTCCTATGAACTAGATTTACTATTTTTGTTTACTTGTAAGACACATCTCTAGGTCTTTGACTCAAGAAGTTTTCATTTCAATTGTTCTGTCAGTCATGGTTGCCAAAAATAATTCAAATGACTGCTGGTGCTTCAGTAGATGACTGCTGATCTTAGTCCTTACACTCATTTTTGTTAGAACAGGATATTTCACATGTTTTTGCTTATTTAAACACATGTGCGAGTGACGTCAATAATAGCTGGCGCATTGATTGAGGATGAAAAACAGATGATGAGGATGAAATAATGAGGAATTGTTCGTCGTGTTGAGTATCAATAGACTATAACATAGTAGAAACCAAAAAGAAAGGTTATATATTTTTCGGTTTTCATATCGTAAAAAGTCGAATCGTTTTCACAGTGCGATTGTTTTCACCGTCCATGATCAAACCTATTGACTACGAACTACCTTACTTATAGTTGATTGGTCGCTTTTATCTCTAAGAAAACCAAAAAAATACCCCTCTCATGTCATACGACACAAGAAGGGCATTTTTACAATCATTTGATTATTTGTTTTTTAAGTTGTAGAAAGATTTCAAACCTTTGTACTCTGCAACTTCACCAAGTTGGTCTTCGATACGTAATAATTGGTTGTATTTCGCAACACGGTCAGTACGTGAAAGAGAACCTGTTTTGATTTGGCCAGCGTTTGTTGCAACTGCGATATCAGAGATTGTTGAATCTTCTGTTTCACCAGAACGGTGAGAAACTACTGCAGTGTAACCAGCTTCTTTAGCCATTTCGATTGCTTCGAAAGTTTCTGTCAAAGTACCGATTTGGTTAACTTTGATAAGGATTGAGTTAGCAATTCCTTTTTCGATACCTTCAGCAAGTTTTTCAGTGTTTGTTACGAACAAGTCGTCACCCACTAATTGAACTTTGTCGCCTAGAACTTCTGTCAATTTCTTGAATCCGTCCCAGTCGTTTTCGTCTAATCCATCTTCGATTGAGATGATTGGGTATTTAGATACTAATTCTTCGTAGAATTTGATCATTTCGTCAGTTGTTTTTTCGCCTTCGCCTGAGTCAGCTAATACGTAAACACCTTTTTCTTTGTCGTAGAATTCTGAAGAAGCAGCGTCCATTGCAAGAACAACGTCTTTACCAGGAACATAGCCAGCTTTTTCGATTGCTTCGATGATTACTTCGAAACCTTCTTCGTTTGAACCAAGGTTAGGAGCGAATCCACCTTCGTCACCAACTGAAGTTGCTAATCCACGAGATTTCAAGATTGCAGCTAATGCATGGAATACTTCCGCACCCATACGTAAAGCTTCTTTGAATGTTGGCGCGCCAACAGGCATGATCATGAATTCTTGGAAGTCGATTGAGTTATCCGCATGTGATCCACCGTTGATGATGTTCATCATTGGAGTTGGCAATACTTTTGTGTTAAATCCGCCTAGGTAGTGGTATAAAGGCACTTCTAGGTAATCAGCAGCTGCACGAGCAACAGCGATTGATACGCCTAAGATAGCGTTCGCGCCTAATTTACCTTTGTTAGGAGTTCCGTCTAAAGCGATCATTGCTTTGTCGATAGCCATTTGGTCACGTACATCGTAGCCAATGATTGCTTCAGCAATGATGTTGTTTACGTTGTCAACAGCTTTAATTACACCTTTACCGCCGTAACGAGCTTTGTCTCCGTCACGTAATTCAACTGCTTCGTATTCACCAGTTGAAGCACCTGAAGGAACCATTCCACGGCCGAAAGCACCGCTTTCTGTGTATACTTCTACTTCGATTGTTGGGTTACCGCGTGAGTCTAGAATCTCGCGAGCGTAAACATCAGTAATAATTGACATGTTTTGTCTCTCCTTTGAGTTTGGTTTTTTCCTAAGGGATTTCCCTCATATACGATTTTAGTTAATTTTGTGTCTTAGTGCAAACATTTCTTGCATTTTTCACAAATTTTCAAGAATTATTTTACAGCGTCAAGTAATGCTAAGAATGAATCCGCTTCTAAGCTAGCTCCGCCAACTAATGCGCCATCCACATTTTCTTTCGCCATGTATTCAGCAATGTTCTCAGGTTTTACAGAACCACCGTATTGGATGCGTACTGCTTCTGATACTTCTTTGCCGTAAAGTTTTTCAACTGTTTGACGTACCACGCCACAGATTTCGTCAGCGATTTGAGCATCTGCTGATTTACCTGTACCGATTGCCCAGATTGGTTCGTAAGCAATAACTAGATTACTTACTTGACCTTCTGTTAAGCCTTCAAGTCCAGCAGTGATTTGTCCTTCGATCCACTCAGCAGTTTTGTTTGCTTCGTAAGTTTCTAATGACTCACCACAGCAAAGAATTGGGATCATGCCGTTTGCGAAGATTGCTTTTGCTTTTTTGTTGATGTCTTCGTCAGTTTCGTGGAAATATTCACGACGCTCTGAGTGTCCGATGATCACATATTGAACACCTAAGTCAGCTAAAGCTGCTGGAGATGTTTCACCAGTGAATGCACCTGAGTTTTCCCAGAAAGAGTTTTGTGCAGCGATTTTTAATTCTGTACCTTCAGCTGAAGCCATTAATTCTTGTAAGAATAATGCTGGAGATCCAATAACTGAATCTACTTTATCATTTGAAGGGATGTTGTTTTTTACTGCTTCTGCGAAATCTTTTGCTTCAGATGCAGTTTTGTTCATTTTCCAGTTACCAGCGATAATTGGTTTACGCATGATATGCACTCCTATTCAGAATGAAAGAGGACCACAGATTTGAGCAATCTGTTGGTTATCCTCTCACCATTTTATTTGTTCATTGATTTAATGCTTATTTGTCGTTGATCGCAGCTAGACCAGGTAATTCTTTACCTTCAAGCAATTCTAAACTTGCACCGCCACCTGTTGAGATGTGAGTAAATTTATCTGCGAAACCTAATTGTTCAGCAGCTGCTGCTGAGTCACCGCCACCGATGATCGTTGTTGCATCTTCAAGGTTAGCGATTGCTTCACAAACACCGATCGTACCTTTGGCAAAGTTACTCATTTCGAATACGCCCATTGGTCCGTTCCATACAACTGTTTTTGCTCCTTGCAATGTATCAGCAAATAGTTTAACAGAAGCAGGTCCGATGTCTAATGCCATCAAGCCTTCAGGAATGTCGCCTTCGATGACTTGTGTTTCCACATCATTTGAGAATTCAGGCGCACACACGTTGTCGATCGGTAAAACTAGTTTGTCGCCAGCTTTTTCGATCAATTCTTTTGCTAAAGCTACTTTATCCGCTTCAACTAAAGAGTTACCGATTTTGATGCCTTTTGCTTCGTAGAATGTGTAAGTCATTCCACCGCCGATCAAAATTTTGTCTGCTTTAGGAATCAAGTTTTCGATGACACCGATTTTATCTGAAACTTTCGCTCCACCTAAGATCGCGATCATCGGACGTTTTGGTTCTTCGACTGCTTCGCCGATGAATTTGATTTCTTTGTCCATCAAGAATCCAGCAACTGTTGGGATACCTGTTGAAGCGATCCCTACGTTAGAAGCATGCGCGCGGTGCGCTGTACCAAAAGCGTCATTGACGAATACATCGCCTAAAGAAGCCCAGTATTTACCTAAGTCAGCGTCATTTTTGCTTTCTTTTTTGCCGTCGATGTCTTCAAAACGAGTGTTTTCAAAAACAACTACGTCGCCATCTTTCATGTCAGCAATCGCTGTTTCCAATTCTGAACCACGAGTTTCAGGAACGAAAGTCACTTCTTTACCTAGCAATTCGCCTAAACGTTTTGCAACTGGTGCTAAAGATTTTCCTTCTTTATCTTCTTCTGTTTTCACACGTCCAAGGTGAGAGAAAAGAATCGCTTTTCCGCCTTGCTCCAACACATAATTGATTGTTGGTAACGCTGCTTTGATACGTGTATCATCAGTGATGACGCCGTCTTTCAAAGGAACATTGAAGTCAACACGGACAAGGACTTTTTTATCTTTTAAATCAATATCTTTGACTGTTTTCTTAGCCATTTGATTTCCTCCTAAATAAACATCTTATCAAAAAAAGCGGAGAAGCGCGATTGCTTCCCCGCTTTTAAGTGTACATGGATATAGGTTACACTTGTACGATTTATCTTATAAGTTAGCGAAGTATTCTAAAGTACGTACTAATTGTGCAGTGTATGACATTTCGTTGTCGTACCAAGCAACAGTTTTAACTAATTGTTTGTCGCCAACAGTCATTACTTTTGTTTGAGTAGCATCAAATAATGAACCGAAAGTCATACCAACGATATCTGAAGAAACGATTTCGTCTGTGTTGTAACCGTAAGATTCGTTTGCTGCTTCTTCCATTGCTGCATTAACTTCATCAACTGTTACGTTTTTATCAAGAACTGTAACTAATTCTGTTAATGAACCTGTAGCGATTGGTACACGTTGAGCAGCTCCGTCTAATTTACCGTTCAATTCAGGGATTACTAAGCCGATAGCTTTAGCAGCACCTGTTGAGTTAGGAACGATGTTTGCAGCAGCAGCGCGTGCACGGCGGAAGTCACCTTTAGGATGAGGTCCGTCAAGAGTCATTTGGTCACCTGTGTAAGCGTGGATAGTTGTCATTAATCCTTCAACAACACCAAATTTGTCGTTCAATGTTTTAGCCATAGGAGCTAAACAGTTAGTTGTACATGAAGCACCAGAGATAACTGTTTCTTTACCAGTTAATGTTTCATGGTTTGTGTTGTAAACGATTGTTGGTACATCATCGCCACCAGGAGCTGAGATAACAACACGTTTAGCACCAGCTGTTAAATGTTTTTCAGCAGCTGATTTTGAAGTGAAGAAACCAGTACATTCTAGAACGATATCTACGCCTAGTTCGCCCCAAGGTAATTCTTCAGGGTTACGGTTAGCTAAAACTTTAACTTCTTTTCCGTTTACGTTGAATGAACCTTCGTGAACTTCAACTGTTCCGTTGAAACGTCCTTGAGTTGTATCGTATTTTAACAAGTGTGCCAACATTTTAGCATCTGTCAAATCGTTGATTGCTACTACTTCGATTCCATCTACATCTTGGATACGACGGAATGCTAGACGTCCAATACGTCCAAAACCATTAATACCTACTTTAACTGTCATTTAAGATTTCCTCCTTATGAAAATCAAAAAAATATTTATTTTAAAGGGATACCCCTTTTAAAATCTCATTTGCAGCGGCTTCATCGGTAATGAGCCACGTTTGTTTTGGTGCATTATTCATATACGCTCGAATCGCTTTGGCTTTGGCTTTCCCTCCTGCAACTGCAAGAATGATGGGAACCTTTGCTAAGTCTTTTAATTCGATGCCGATTCGAGGGACTTTATACACCACTTCTCCTTTTTCATTGAAGAAATAGCCAAAAGATTCCGCAACGGCATTGGCCTGTTTCAACATCAGCAATTCTTCTTCATTCATCTTTCGTCGCGCTGCCATATGCAACGCCCGTCCAATACTATGAATAACACAATTTGCCTCACTTATCAAGTTTAACACTTCTTGTATAGACGGCTCATTGAGTAGTGAATTGTAAGTAGCCAAGCTTAATTGTTCCGGCACATACAATGCTCGGTGTTTTCCATTTGCCTTTGTAGCCATTCTAGCACTGACTGAGTTCGCTTGTACAGTAATCGCCTCGCCGATCCCACCTCTTGCGGGTACAAATAAGTTATGGCGTTTGCTATTTTCTAAGCTGGTCAGTTGCTCTGCGACGATCGCCATCGTTGTTCCTCCCATGACTGCGATGATATTATCACCTTCTGGAAGTAATAGATTCAAAGATTCGTCCAAGGCTTCGCCAAAAGCATCTGCTACTTTTGGTTGTTGTTCACTGTTTCCAGAAACAACGATACAGCGCTGATTCCCAAAATACTCAGATAGTTTCATTTCGATCTGATGCATTCCTAGAAGTTGGTCCATAAAGCTTTCGAGGCTTTGATAGACTTCTTCTCCCTTTTTTGTCAGCGTCATACCACTTTTAGAGGCGTTGATCAGTTCAAGTTGTTTGAGCAAATCCGTTTCTGTTCGTAAAACACGTTCGGTCATGCCCATGCTTTCCGATAAACTACGACGACCAATTGGCTGCATCCAGTAAATATTGCGCAAAATCTTATAACGTTCTTGCAAAACATCCATGATGTCTGGTGCAACAGCTTCAATCAGTTTCAATTCATCTAACATAGCGATCTCCTTAGTTGGACACTTTTTGTCCAATGTAGACTCAAAACGACCCATGTGATCTAAAAAAATAAATCGGACTTTCCAACTTGCACGTTCTCATATAGGAAAATCTCAACCTCACATGACTTAGTCTACCAGTTTTATCCTTTTTTATCAACAAAAAAAGACTAGAAAAATGTTTAAGATTCTTCTAGTCTTGCTTTCCTTTACTTATCATACCGTTTTCTTTTCGATGAACTAGGGATTCCTAACAAGTCACGATATTTAGCAACTGTCCGGCGAGAAATCGAAATTTTCTCGTTTTTAAGCAGTTCAACTAATTTTTGATCTGATAATGGCTTGCTTTTATCTTCAGCATCCACCAATTCTTTGACTTTTTTCTTAGCTGTATCAGCGGATAGGTCTTCGGAACTTTCTGTGTTTGTCGGTTGCAGTCTTGTTGTAAAAAACTTTCTCAATTCAAAGACCCCGAACTCGGTTTCAAGATATTTGCCATTCACTGCTCGACTGACAGTCGATTCATGGACATCGATCTCTTCTGCTACCTCTTTTAAGGTCAATGGTCGAATCGGACGTGCTACGTTCGTAAAAAACTCTTTTTGGCGTGAAACGATGATCTGTGCTACACGCATGATCGTATCGCCCCGCTGTAAAATCGTTTTTTGTAGCCACTCAAATTCTTGTTTACGTTCTTTTAGATAGGCTTGCGTTTCTTTGTCTGCTTTTTTTTGCATTTGTTGAAAATAAGCTTCTTGAAAGCGAACATTCGGTTGATTGCCACGATTCGAGACGACTTGGACTTCTTCACCTTGCACAATGACTTTGACATCTGGAATGATATACAAGCCACTACTATGGTCAAATACTCTGCCAGGGCTTGGACTAAGGGTTTGGATATAGTCGAAGATCCGTTGCACGTCGCTTAATGGAATCGAAAAATGTTGCGCGATCTCTTTCCATTTGCGATCCACTAACTGATCGAACCATTCTTCCAAGACGATGTAAGCCAATTCGGGGGCATAATCATCTCTTTCTGTTTGTAACATCAAGCATTCTTGTAAACTTCGGGCACCAACACCCGCGGGTTCTAATTGTTGTATCAATGTCAACGCATCAAGCATTTGGATTGGTGTCGCATTGGTCTGATGAATCGCTTCTTCTAAAGGAATCGTCAAAAAGCCATTCAGGTCAATGTATTCAATCAGATATAAAATCAACTTTCGTAAAAAAGTATCTCGGTAGTTCAAATGGACTTGATCGATCAACGATTCAAAAAGTGAACCTGTCGTATCAGGAATTTGGTTCAGATAACTCGTTTCTTCCCCATCATAACTAGTGCTTCGTTTTTGATAATCGGGTTGCCAATCCGGTTCGACTACTTCTACTAAGGGGTTTTCCAATGCCTGGTTTTCAACAAAAGCTAAAAGCTCTTCGCTGTTGTACTGCAAGACTTGGATGGACTGTTGTAGTTGCTGTGTCATGGCAAGTTTTTGTGTTTGTTGTTGTTTTTGTGAAAAATTTTGTTCAAATTTCATTTTTTTGCCCATTCCCCTTGTAATTTATTTTTGATTTCGATACAATTGTTGCAGTGCTTGCGTCCTTAGTGTAGTGGATATCACGTAAGATTCCGGTTCTTGAGACGGGGGTTCGATTCCCTCAGGACGCGTCTAATGTTATCTTAGCATATTTGCAAGGATTTTGCTTTCAAAATTCTAAGAAAAAAGCGGTTTTCCTATCTAGGAAAACTGCTTTTTTTGATTTCTTTATGGGATTGATTTATTTTTGATGACTGACTGACTTTCTTTCCATACATCATTCTATATTTGCCAAATATTATTCTTTTATATGACCTTCAATGAAAAATATGAATAATAGAACTAACCTCTTTTTCAACAAATCAGATTCCATCATCGTTTCTTTGCTATTTAACTTATTTTCACACTTGGCATACTTAATAAAGAGATCGAGACAACAGTGTTTTACCCAGAGAAACAGACGCTTATCCACAAAAATTGTTCTTCAAATTTTGTGGATGGCGTCTTATTTTCAAGGATGTTGCTTCTATAGGCCGTCGTTTATTCGATTTTATGATAAAGTAAAAAGTCAATTTTACCTTTGTCCTAGATACTTTTCAGTTTCATTAAAAATCCCTACTTGTTCTTTTTGCTTGAATTAGCAAAATAGACGAGTGAAAATCCTACATACATACCTAGTGTTATCCACCACTTAAATTGTCTATTTAATAGATGAGATAGACCCCAGTTAAAAAGTAATACTAGTAGAAAAGCACCCAAAATAATTTTAAGGTCCTTCATAATTACCCCACCTTTATAACATTAAAAATTAATACGTCCATTATTGGGGACTTTATCACGTTGATCCCAATATTTGGCTAAATAAGCACCTGGAGAATTCAAATTAAACACAAAATCAATTACATTTTGTGTGATAAATCCACCAACCATTCCATATTTTATTAACGCTGCTTTTACTGCAGATATAGCAGCATGTTTTCCAACTTTTTTCATAGCCGCAGCAAGTCCTCCAATAGCGCCACCAATAGCTATCCCAATCGCAGTATCAATAAATGCTCCCATTTGATTGACAGTAATTCCTTGCCAAGGTGATCTCAGCGCTAATGATGGGTCTGTTATGTATACACCTTGATCCGTACTAATTGGATCTATAGTATAATCTCCTCGCAATTGTTTATAAACACCATCTCGGAGATATTCCTTAGATAATTCTGGATAATTTTTAGATATTTCAACAACTAATTGTTCTACTTGTTCTTCATCAAATGACTCTTCAGACTTCAAATCTACATACACCTCTTCAGTGTAATTATCTGAAGCGTAAACACTAACTCCTGATGGTACTATACTTCCTAACATCAACAATAACAAAAAAAAACGATACTTTTAAACTGAATACTTTTTTCATGATAACGCCTTCTTCCTGTTTATGATTAAATATAGTGTTACATTTAGAATTTTATCAAAAGAAGGACCTAATTTAATATTTATCATAAAAAGGGCTGTTAGAGTCATTTGTGTTCAAATTATCAAACTAATTTTCTAAAATCGTTAACTAGTATTTTTGGGGACAAAATCATGATACCAAAATACCGTAACATAATACGTCAGTATGTCGAGTTACTAATCACTCGTTTTTTCTTTTAATCAACTTACTCATCATGGGATTTTAAAAAGTAAACCAATCTTCTATGTAACTATAGTAGAAATGATTTGATAAAGGTCCAGGATCATAGCGCTCTGTCACACCATCGCCTCGACGAAGTGTTAAGCCGTTTCTTAAAGTTGCTGTTTTTTGATCATAGAAATCACCATTTATCGTATAGAATATCCGGTTAGGATCTTCTAAATAGGCAAATACATCCCCCGAAAAATGTTTCTCCAATCCTGGGTTAGTTGTTTTCAACTGGACAGACAAAATCGACTTGATTGCCCGAAAATTTCCACTTTCACTCGTTTCACAGTACAACAACAAACTTGGTTGGTATACTCTGTTAACAGTTATGTTTTGAGAAAAGACACGATAGGTTGTGCCATTATGTATTGCGCTTTGCGCCATTTGCTCAGTATAGCCTATATGTTTTCTTGCTTGTTCTTCGGTCAGTTGAAACTCTCTTGAAATGACACGAAGCAGTTGATCAAAGTCCAAATTACTGGACATCGTTCGATATGTATTTGCTTCACTTTGTATTGAAAGATTTAAAGACGTTTGCTCTTTTGGTGACAGATTGACCAACAGGAACAACGCAAATAAAACACCAAGACAACTGATTACTTTTATTCGTATTGATTTTTTCATCGATTACTCCTATTTATTTGTTATTCTTCTGTCTATTATCATAATCGGAAATAGCCACTGACGCAAAGAAAACTTTTATAAAACAATTGTTTTTATTTTTGACTTCTCCTTTCAACAGATTTTTCACAAGAAAAAAGAGCCGTTGCTTCGGCTCTTCAACAGCTTTTCGCTTTTTAGTCATATGGGACATAATTTTCCATACGTTCTTCTTCGTTCAACTCCTCATTTTCAATCAACATATTCATGCCGCCCATCAATTCCGAACTCATCGGACCATTCACAGATAAGTCATGTCGCTGGATCATTTGTTGATATTCCTCTGCACTGATCACTGCTCCAGTTTTCAGATTTTTATACTGCTTCGGCGTTTCCTCAACTTCATCGTCCAATTTTGAAAAATCAGTTTCTTTGTAAGTGACAAAGTAGCCATGAGAAAGTTTCTTTTTGACCACTTCATTACATTCAGGACAGCGGATCGGCATTTCCTTTTCCTGGTGTTCCACGACGTTACTTACTTCATTATAATAGAATTTCGTCTGACAATTGGGACATTTTAGTTGATCATCTAACATATCGATCGTCTCCTTCTATTTTGATTATCGTGTCTCAGTTTCGTTTTCATCATACTCCTTTTTACAGGAAATGAAAAAAGATTCGCTGAGATGAACTAGTTCTTATGATCAAGAACACCGAGTATTGGTAGAAGCACTACTTAGTCAAACACAAAAAAACTGCAAGTATGCTTAGTTATAAGCAACTTGCAGCTTCGAGTAGTTTCCCTTTTTATTCTTCTGGGAAATCTTCGTCTTCGAACTCTTCATCTTCTTCATCATCATCGTCTTCGATAATGCTTAGATCTTCTTCGATGTTTCCTGGGATTTCTTCTTCATCATCACCAGTATCAGCACCGATTTCTTGTAAGTCAGAGTTGTATGCAGCGATTTCTTCATCATCGTCGTCTTCGTCTTCAAATAGATCATCATCGTCTTCATCAGACAAATCAGTATCTTCTGGGTCGTCATCATTATAATCGATGGCATCTTCGTCATCATTGATAAAGGCATTGACTTTTTTGCGTTTACGACGACGTGGTGTATCCTCGTCTTCTTCGTCGATTCCATGGTTGACTTCTTCATCGATTGAATCAATGGCATACCATGAACGCAAGCCCCAACGATTGTCGCCTAATGAAATAAAGCTACCGTCAATATTTAAGTCAGTATAAAATTGTGCGAGTGAATCACGAATGTCACTATCTGATTTGCCAAGATAAGTTTGGATCTCATTTGCTAAATCAGAAAAGTCCATCACATCACCACGCTGCTCTAAGATCGCGTGTGCGACTTCGATCATTGATAATTCGTTTTTGTTTGCACCTTCAAATACACTAATTTCCAATCAGGACACGTCCTTTCACAGTCTACTCCTTATCATACAAAATCACAGGTAAAAAATCAAACGTTTCTTTGCTATTTTATGCAGTAAAGTCTAAGACCATCTCATATTCACCTATTTTTTCTATTCCCATGAATAAATCGTACTCGATCATGACTTTGCCAGCGGTTGGTCGATCTTTTAGACTGACGTGTAATTCCTTCGTGAATGTGTCGACTTGAATCATTCCGTAAGGGGTCCGATAATGAGTCTCCAGGCGTTCACGATAGGCAAATTTCAAACGCATACGCATTTCACCAGCACGGATCAATTGTACGTGCCCATCTGGCATGATCTTGATCGTGACAGGAATCTCTTCCTGTCCTTCTTGGATCTCTTTATAGCGTATGTATAAGGTATCGCCAATTTTGACCATCTGTCCTTTCAGATCAAAATAAAAATCTTGTTGTTCTCCTTGTTGTTTCACCTTCGTACGTAATTGTATCGAAATCGGTAATCCAGATCGTTCCATTAGACATTCTCCTTTTCTCATAGCTACATTGTTCCCACTTTCCATTGATTTGTCAACCGACAGGTCTAAAGAGCGGATAACTTTTTTCCTCTCTTCTTTAATAATTTGGAGTATAATGAAGGAAGTGGGCGTGATACTCCTATTGTATTATAACGATTTGGTGGCTGTGACATGAGCCTCTCGTCACACCTAAGTTCAAATAAAAGATAGGTAAAGCACCCGTTCTCAAACAGATTTAACTAGGAGCTGAGTACATGACATCCATCATTTTGGATCAAGAAGTCTACCACACAAATGATTTTTCTCCGTTTGCTTTAACGGATATTTTAACAGAGAATTCAAAAAAAAAGCAACAAACTTTTCTACATTTTTGGCAATATCAACAGACAGTTATTCTTGGTATGAAAGATACTCGGACACCCTTTTTAGCTGATGGGATAAAGGCTATCCAACATGCGGGATTTACTCCAGTGATCCGCAATGCCGGTGGACTTGGCATCATTTCGGATCAAGGAATCTTGAATATCTCATTGATTTTCCCGCAAGAGGATGAGAATAAGATCTCGATCGATGAAGGCTACGAAAAGATGCTCGCTCTGACTCGCCAAGCTTTTCCTGTTTACGCCGACAAAATAGAAGCCTATGAAATCAAAGAGTCCTACTGTCCAGGTACGTATGACCTTAGTATCGATGGTAAAAAATTTGCCGGGATTGCCCAACGTCGCATTAAAAACGGGATTTCAGTCATGATGTACCTTAGCGTGAATGGTGACCAAGAAAGACGTGGCGAATTGATGCGGCAATTTTATCAACAAGCGTTGAAAGAACAATTTGGTACGGATGGCTACCCTGCCGTGAGACCAACCAGTATGGCGACATTAGAAGAGTTATTCGCTACGTCATTGACGATCGTGCAAGTAAAAGAGTCATTTATCAAGGCATTTGATACAATGTATCCAACAAGTATTTCGATGGACTCTGACGCTTGGCAAAAAGCCAATGTCTCACCCGATGAGTGGCAAGTACAAATCGAACGTATGAACCAACGAAATGCACTAAAGGAGGTGGCTTATGACAACACCTTATAAATATAAAATGTTACCGATGGAAAAAGTGTTTAGAGATCCTGTGCATAACTATATCCATGTGCAGCATCAAGTAATTTTAGATTTGATCAATTCTAAAGAAGTCCAACGATTACGGCGGATCAAACAACTCGGTACTTCGTCATTTACTTTTCATGGCGCAGAACATAGTCGTTTTACTCATTCGTTGGGTGTATACGAAATCTCTCGTCGCATCTGTGATATTTTTTCAAGAAATTTCTCCATTGAAAAAATCGGTCCTTCTGGTTGGGATGATCGGGAACGTTTGGTCACATTATGTGCCGCCTTACTCCACGATATTGGTCACGGACCTTATTCACATACATTTGAACATATTTTCCAAACCAATCATGAAGCAATCACTGTTGAGATCATCACTTCGCCAGAAACCGAAGTCTACCAGATTTTGAATCGTGTCGAAGAAGGCTTCCCTGAAAAAGTGGCTAGCGTGATCCAAAAAAACTATCCAAATCCACAAGTCGTCCAAATGATCTCTAGTCAGATCGACGCTGATCGCATGGATTACCTTTTACGTGATGCCTACTTTACCGGTACGGAATATGGGACATTCGATTTAACGAGGATCTTGCGTGTGATTCGCCCCTATCAAGGAGGCATCGCCTTTTCTATGAATGGGATGCATGCGGTAGAAGATTATATCGTCAGTCGTTATCAAATGTACGTCCAAGTGTATTTCCATCCCGTTTCCCGTGGCATGGAAGTTGTGTTAGAGCATCTATTGCATCGCGCCCATGAACTTTATCATCAAGAAGATGATAGCTTTGCACGACATTCACAGCTCCTTCTACCATTTTTAGATGGTACCTTTAGTTTAGAGGAATATCTCAAGCTAGATGATGGGGTGTTGAATACTTGTTTCACGCAATGGACGGACTCGTCTGATCCGATCCTCAGTGATTTAGCCAAACGTTTTTTGAATCGTAAACCATTGAAATCCGCGATGTTTTCTGGTGATCGTCAGTCGCCATTGATTGCTGAACTGACTTCTTTAGTTGAAAAAGTGGGCTACAATCCTAACTATTATACGGCGATCAATTCCAGTTATGATCTTCCTTATGACTTTTATCGTCCTGAAGAAGGCAGACATCGAACACAAATCGAAATCTTGCGAAATGACGGAACTTTGGTAGAATTATCAGAGGTCAGTCAATTAGTTGCTGCATTAGCAGGGCAAGAACAAGGAGATGAACGTTTCTTCTTTCCAAAAGAAATGGTTGATCCTTCCTTGCGTAATCACTATGATCTTTTTGACGAAACCTATCAAGAATTTGCGCGTCATATCCATAATGGCGCATTGATTGAAGAAATAAACTAACTAAGGAGAACATTATGTCTATCAAATTAGTCGCTATCGATATCGATGGCACCCTTTTAAATGAAAAAAGAGAAATCACACAAGAAGTCAAAGAAGCAATTGCAAGCGCTGTGGAAAAAAACGTGGCGATCGTCCTATGTACAGGTCGACCTCTTCCAGGTGTCAAAAATCAATTGAATGAATTAGGATTATACCAAGATAATGATTATGTGATCACTTATAATGGAGCTTTGGTCCAACAAACAAAATCAGGTAAGATCATCGCTCGTCATGGCTTGACTTACGAAGATTTCTTAGAGATCGAAGTGATGGCAAGACGTGTAGGCAGTCATTTACATTCCATCGATGATCAAACGATCTATACTACAAATCGTGACATCAGCCCTTACACTGTCCATGAAGCATTTTTAGTCAATATGCCGTTGAAATATCGGACAGCGGATGAAATGACCCCTGACATGAGTATCGTGAAAATGATGATGATCGACGAGCCAGAGATTTTAGATGCGGCAATCGCTCGTTTACCGCAAACATTCCGCGAAAAATATACGACTGTCAAGAGTTCCCCTTTCTATTTTGAGATCTTGAACAAAGAGGCAAGTAAAGGAGCGGCTGTTGCTAACTTAGCGCAACATCTAGGAATCAATCAAGATGAGATCATGGCGATCGGCGATAACGAGAATGATCTGTCGATGATCGAATACGCTGGATTAGGTGTGGCAATGGGAAATGCTGTGCCATTGATAAAAGAAGCTGCCAACGTGATCACTGCAACGAACGATGAACACGGTGTTGCCGAAGCAATCAAAAAATATGTCTTATAAGACCAATGAATAAGAAACAGCTCATTGAGAGGGTCGAAATGCTGACTCTCTGATGAGCTGTTTTTTGCTGTTCAATTGTTCAGCGCTAGCCATTGCTCGACTGCCCAACGGTGGCTCCCTCGCTTCAATTTCTCCAAAGCAGTTTCAGGAGTGACCCACCAGATCGATTGATCTGTTTCAATTGGTTCCCCCACCTCCTGCCAGCTTTTTGCCACGTAAAAATAGCCAGGATTATGATAATATGTTTTTCGATGCTTTGAGTAAAAATACTCTGCGGCTTCGCCTAAATAACAAGCAATCTCCGCCCTTATCCCCATCTCTTCTAACAATTCACGAGCAATCGCTTCTTCGTTGGTTTCTTCTCCCTCTTTTTCACCTCCAGGTAGAAAAAAGGCACCATTTGGCGCTTCGATCATTGCGATTTTCTCATGTGATTCGACAATGATATACGCTGCATAACGGTCTTGGTAGTTTGCAGACTCGTCTTTTTCGCCAAACATTGGTTTTTCCATAGGTTATATCCTCTCATCTTTTTCTTTCTATTCTACATGAGAGTTTTCTCATAAACAAGCACAAACCCATATTGTACATGTATTTTTTGATATGATAAATAGGAAAAGGTAGAAACAGAAAGGAAGATTTATTTATGAAAATGGCTCATACTTGCGTACGTGTAAAAGATCTTGATGCTTCTTTAGAATTTTATCAAAAAGCATTTGGTTTTGAAGAAAGTCGCCGTCGTGATTTTCCAGAAAACAAATTCACACTGGTTTACTTGACTTTACCAGGAGATGATTACGAATTAGAGTTGACTTACAACTATGACCATGAAGGATACGACTTAGGAAACGGCTATGGTCATATCGCTATTTCAGCGGATGACTTGGAAGCACTTCATGAAAAACATCAAGCAGAAGGCTTTAACGTGACTGACTTGAAAGGACTTCCTGGAACTGCTCCTTCTTATTACTTCGTTGTCGATCCTGATGGCTATAAGATCGAAGTAATCCGTACAAAATAAAACGTTGCAAAAAAAGCAGAGGAAGCTTACACGTTGTGTTTGCTTCTTCTGCTTTTATTTTTGATCAGTCACAGTTACCCGATCAGTACACTTTCTTCTGGATATTTATATTTTGCTTCTGTTCGATTTCCTTTGACAAGTAAAGAGAAAAAGACAGTCAAAATGCCTACACGTCCAATATACATCAATGACATGATGATCAGTTTTCCGATTTCTGTCAGGTCGGGTGTCAGTCCCATCGTCAAACCGACTGTTCCAAATGCTGAGAACACTTCAAAAGCGATGTATTCGATGCCTGAAGTCTCTGGGATCGTCTCCGTCACAGACAAAACCATTATCGCTAACATACATAAAGATAATGTGATGAAGAATAACGTTAATGCCCGAAGCACTGCTGCTGGACGAATCGTTCGTCCAAAAGCTTCTGCTCTTGTTTTTCCTTTAAACGTCGCGTGCATTTGAATCACTAAGATACCTAACGTGGTGGTTTTTAGTCCGCCCGCTGTTGAACCTGATGTTCCACCGATATACATCAAGATCATTGTCAGCATCAATCCTGCATGACTCATTTGTAAATAGTCGATCGAATAGTAACCGGCTGTTCTTGGTGTGACACTCATGAAGAACGTATTTGCTAAACGTTCCAGATAAGTTCCTTCAACTAGATGGATGCCATTTCGTTCTGTAAAGAAAAAGACAACAAAACCGCCCACTAATAACACGCCAGTCACGATCAATGCGATTTTTGAGTGCAAGGTGATTTTTTTCACCTTATGATAGCTGAGTAAATCACGCCAGACAATAAAGCCTAACCCGCCAGCAATGATCAACGCAGAAACCACCATTAGTAAATAGACGTTTGGCTGATCATCAGCCAAGCTATTACCTAATAAGTCAAAACCTGCATTACAAAAACTCGACACCGCATGAAAGATACTGAACCAAATCCCCTTTGCCCAGCCGTAGGTCGGTACAAACGTGAAACTCAATGCAAAAGCACCCAGCGCTTGGATCACCAGCGCAAATTTCAAGATATAAAGCATCAAACTCATCACGCCAGACATGATTTCAAGGTTCAGAGCTTCTTTTAATAAGATCCGCATACTAAAACTGACTTTTTTCTTAGCTACTGCAAAGAAAATAATAGGGATCATCATAAAGCCTAAACCACCGATCTCAATCAAGATCATGATCAAAAACTGCCCTGCTTCGTTCCAATGTGCTGCCGTGTTCAAAGTGGTCAACCCAGTGACACAAACAGCTGAAGTTGCGGTAAACAATGCGTCGATGTAATTGGTCGCTTCACCGCTCTTACTGAAAAAAGGCAAAGAAAGTAAGCTGCCACCAACCAAAATCAAAAGAAAAAAGCCAACAGCGATCAATTGGACTGGTGACAGTTGCTTTGTGAACTTCTGTTTAATTCGAATCACTCCTCTAAGGGTACTAACCCTCTTCGTAAAGAACATAGAAAAGCAGCTATATTCCCACAGATATAAAAAGAAATCTATTGATAACTCCCTATTTTTATTCTTTATCTTACCCTGTTTTTGTTATTCTGGCAAAGAATTTGAGACTTTTACATCCCTTCTATCGCTTCGTTTGCTTTCAGTAATTTTCAACCAACGAGGGAAAAACAAAAATACAAAATAAGAAAAAACTCCTATTGAAGTAAGCCATAAACGTCAAAACAGAAAAAATATTTTAGCGTCTACAACTTATTCTTCGGAGTTTAGTACGATCGAACGATAAAGTGATTGGAACTACTTAATCATCGTTCCCCATATTTTTTACTTTGATCAAACGAGTCACTTCCGCTCGTTCATTTTCTTCTAACTTCATTTTGATATAATGGATCGTTTCTTCCAGTTGCGGGATCGTCATGTACTCTAATGCATTGACTCTTCGACGTGTTTTTTCGATTTCACCAGCCATCAATTGACAGGTCTTCTCGATTTCCGTCAACTCAAGCAGCTTAGGAAGAAATGAGGTGAAACGATCGATCGAACGATCTAATTCCGCATTTGAATTCAAATAGCCATATTCTACAGGTGCTTCGCCTAACTGTTCGTCGTATTCAAAATTCATGATCGGGACTTTGACGCTCATGATGTTTTTTTCGATCACAGATAACTCGACATTTTCTGCTGGCAAGACAAACAATTCATCAATGAATGCTTCAGGCAATGAAGCTTTCGCAAGGACAAAATCGCTCATAGCTGCGGTTATTTCTTTTTCTACTGTATGGCGCAATTCATTGTTTTTGCGAATCAGTAAGATGAATTGACGCATCAATTCATCTTGCTTATCTTTTAACAGTTTGTGCCCTCTCGTCGCGGTCGTCAATTGTTTTTTGAGTCGTGTCAATTCCATCCGTGTCGGATTAACATTTAATCGAACCATCTGACACTCACTCTCCTTCTGGCAGGTACTGGTCAAGCAAATCGTCTTTGATCCGTTTTAATTCTGTTCGTGGAAGCATCGCTAAAAGCTCCCAGCCAAGGTCTAACGTCTCAGTGATCGAGCGATTCGTATAAAAACCTTGATTGACATATTCTTTTTCAAAACGTTCCGCAAATTTTGCATAGATCTTGTCCACATCTGACAACGCAGATTCACCTAAAACAACAGCTAGTTCCTTCGCTTGTTTTCCTTGAGCATATGCCGCAAACAATTGGTTCATGGTTGCTGCATGATCTTTTCTCGTCTTTCCTTCACCTGTCCCTTTATCTTTTAACCGAGAAAGGGAAGGCAACACATCGATTGGCGGTTGGATCCCACTCTTATACAATTCCCTCGTCAAAATGATCTGTCCTTCAGTGATATAGCCAGTCAAGTCAGGGATGGGATGTGTCTTATCATCTTCTGGCATGGTCAAAATTGGGATCTGTGTCACAGAACCTTTTAAGCCACGAATGCGCCCAGCACGTTCATATAAAGTTGCCAAGTTGGTATAAAGATACCCTGGATATCCACGTCGACCTGGTACTTCCCGACGTGCCGCTGAGATTTCTCGCAACGCTTCGGCGTAGTTGGTCATATCCGTCATGATGACTAAGACATGCATTCCTTTTTCATAGGCTAAATATTCAGCCGCAGTCAAAGCCATGCGAGGTGTTGCGATCCGTTCGATGGCTGGATCATTTGCTAAGTTCATGAACATCACAGAGCGATCGATCGCCCCTGTTTGGCGGAAATCTTCCATGAAGAATTCTGCCTCTTCAAAGGTGATCCCGATTGCTGCAAAAACAACGGCAAAATCATCGGAAGAATCCAGCACTGTTGCTTGTCTTGCTATTTGGGCTGCTAATTCTTTGTGTGGCAATCCAGAGCCAGAAAACACTGGTAATTTTTGTCCTCTGACCAACGTGTTCAAATGATCGATCGCCGAGATTCCCGTTTGGATAAACTCATCGGGGTAATCACGCGCCACTGGATTGATTACTTCGCCATTGATGTCCAAGTATTTTTCTGGCAAGATTTCTGGCCCATTGTCTTTTGGTCGACCTAACCCGTCAAATACACGACCGATCATATCTTCAGAAACCCCTAATTCCAATGGATGTCCTAAAAAGCGGACGGATGAATCTCTGAGGTTGATTCCACTCGTTCCTTCAAAGATCTGGACCATCGCTTTGTCTTCTTGTACTTCGAGTACTTGTCCACGACGAATCTCGCCATTTTGCATACGTACTTCGATCAATTCTTCATATTTTACACCAGCGACTTTTTCTACCGCCATCAAAGGACCGACCACTTCGCCAATCGTTCGATATTCTTTAATCATCGGTCATTCCTCCTTCTGAAACGATTGCTTGGATCGTTGGTTTGATACTTGCTTGGATCTCATCTAATTTGGCTAATTCTGTTTCCGGCACGAATTTGCTACGGCCGATCCGTTCTCTCAATGCGACAGTTCCTTTCATGATCTCACTCAAATAAGCACCTAATGAGATCGCCTGACGTGCTTCTTCGCCAAAGGAAAGAACTAATTTCAACATTTTGAATTGTTTTTCTCTGGAAGTAAATGTATCCACATCATCAAAGGCATTTTGCTGTAAATAATCTTCACGAATGGATTTGGCTACTTCAAGAGTCAAACGATCGTTGTCAGAAAGTGAATCGACACCGACAAGGCGGACGATTTCATTCAGCTGTTCTTCTTGTTGTAAGATACGCATTCCTTCTGCTACCATCTCTGACCAATTCTCTTGTAGGATCTGATCCATATAACGTCCGACTTCTGATGAGTAAAGAGAATAGCTTTGAATCCAGTTGATCGATGGGAAATGACGCTTTTGCGCTAAACTAGAATCTAGTCCCCAGAATACTTTCACCACACGTAACGTATTCTGTGTCACTGGTTCTGAGACATCTCCACCAGATGGCGAAACTGCACTTATTGCTGTAATGCTTCCTTCACGTTCTTCAGAACCTAAAGCAATGACACGTCCTGAACGTTCATAATATTCTGCTAAGCGAGAACCTAAATAAGCAGGATACCCTTCATCGCCAGGCATTTCTTCTAAACGTCCACTCATCTCTCGTAACGCCTCTGCCCAGCGAGACGTTGAGTCTGCCATGATCGCCACATCATACCCCATATCACGGAAATATTCCGCAATCGTGATCCCTGTATAGATCGACGCCTCACGAGCTGCTACCGGCATATTCGACGTGTTGGCGATCAATACGGTACGTTCCATCAATGATTCCCCTGTATTAGGATCGATCAATTCTGGAAACTCATTCAATACATCCGTCATTTCGTTGCCACGTTCGCCGCAACCGACATACACGACCATGTCCACATCCGCCCATTTGGCGATTTGGTGCTGAACGACTGTTTTACCGGCACCAAAAGGACCAGGAACAGCGGCAGCTCCGCCTTTTGTCACTGGGAAAAAGGTATCGATGACCCGTTGTCCAGTGATCATCGGTGCGTCTGGATTCAGTTTTTCTTTGATAGGGCGACTACGTCTGACCGGCCATTTTTGTAGCATCGTCAATTCACGTAAGCCGTCTTCCGTCTCGATCACGCAGACTACTTCATCAATCGTAAATGAGCCTGCTTCGATTTTAGTGATTTTTCCTTTGACACCATGAGGTACCATGATTTTGTGTTTGATGATCTTCGTTTCATCCACAACACCAATGACATCTCCTGTGCGAACTTCTTGTCCAATTTCAGCAGTTGCTTCGAACCACCATTTTTTTTCGTGGTCTAATGCAGGTAATTGCACCCCACGGCTTAAAAAGTTGCTTTGTGTCAACTCCATAAATGTATCTAAAGGACGTTGAATCCCGTCAAACATTTGTGAAATGATCCCCGGTGCTAGTTCAACTGATAAAGCTTCCCCTGTTGAACGTACTGGTTCGCCAGGGCCGATCCCTGAAGTTTCTTCGTATACTTGTATTGATGCGACATCTCCACGCATCTCGATGATCTCACCGATTACTCCTAACTCTCCCACTAAGCACATATCTTGGATACTGGCATCTGACATATTTTTTGCCATCACGAGAGGGCCGGAGACTTTTATGATTTTTCCAATTTGCAATGCACTATCTCCTTTACATTCTATAAGATATTTTGTCCAACTGCTTTTTCCACACTCTTTTGGATCTCTGCCACACCGATCCCCATCGTTCCTTGATGGCTAGGGATAAGGACGATTGCGGGTGTCATCGATTCTTTGTAACGTTCAATCGTTTCAGGTGTCAATGTTGCCGCTTGTTCGGTCACATAAATGACACCATACGAGTTTTTTGCCATTCGTTCGATGGCGCTCCTCACATCTTGTGGTTCTGTCGCATATTGCACATCAAATCCAAATAATTTAAATGGTAAAACAGAATCTTTGTCGCCAACGACACCGATTTTATGCGTCATAGACTTGTCTCACCCTTTCTCTGATCGTTTCATTATCGAACTGATTTTTTTTGCCGATCACTAATAGCCGAAGATTTTTGCTCTCGATTTCTTTTGCATTCAAGAAAGCAAGTAAAGGCAACGGACCAAAAGCTTGCGTCTGTGCTGCTTGATAAAGTGAGGACAAGTAGTTGTCTTTGATTTGTTCAAGTTGCACAAAATCTAATTCACCTTCACGGACAGCTGGCTCAATCAATTCACGATAATCCGTTGTTTGTAAAAAGGATAGGTACGCCTCGAGATCACTTTTGACAAAAGTTAAAAACGCTTCTTTCGGAATGCTTCCTGAACTTGATAGTACTGCCGTCATAAACCCGCTCGAACGTTGCTGTAAGATGCCTCGTGCCATCGTTGTGATATTGGTCAAATCGATAAATGCGATGATTTCTTCCAGCAATTCCGGATAGCCGAGTTTCTCTCCAAGACGGCGTTGTTCCGTCAAGAAATAGCGGTCATAGATGACATCGATCCCTTGTAGTACCGATGATTCTTCACAATATTCATGGACTTCACGAATACTGTCCAACAACTGCGGTGGCAATTCTGTAGAAGTTTGTGTATGGATCGCCTGCTTCAATGTTTCGCAAGAATAAAACCCATCATTACGATAGAGATGATCCAAATTTTTGCCAGTCATCTCCGCTTTGGTCAAGACTTTTAAATTATGGAACGTATAGCGCATCGTATAGACCCATACGACTTCGGGTTCTGGTGCTGATTCTTTCAACCAAGTAAATAATTTAGCTGATTCCGCTAACAGATTTGCCTCAAAATCGCGTTCAAAGCCTTCATAGATGTAAGGATGGTAAATCGTTGTTTTTAAAATCTCCCCTAGTGCTTCCAATGACTTTGCTTGAATCATGCGTTCGAAGTCTTCTTTTGATAAGAGTTCTAACTCTCTTCCACGAATCAAGGGATTTAATTCATGATATTCCATTCAACGATCCCTCCTTACTCGAATAGTTGTTTCGCAATCTCAAAGCGCATTTGTTCTTGCACTTCTTGAACCAGATCACTGTAGATAAAATTGTATTGGACACCTTGATCATCGATCAAAAATCCCGCTTCTTTTGCAATCGTTCGTTCACCCAAGTGCAAGGTGAAGGGCAAGATTTGATTCCACGTTTCCAACACTTCATTTGTTAGAATGGCAGCAGACTTTTCTCCAGCAAATAAGGAAACATCGCCAGACAAAGATAATGTCTGCACCATCTCGAACATGAAAGAAAGTTGGTCTTCTACTGACCAGTTTTCTAATTCTTGCCGAGCTTCAGTAAACAAGCGATGTAAAAACTCTTGTTTTTCATTAAGTGTCGCTTGACGTACTTCGACCTGTTGGCGATTTCTTAATTGACGATAATTTTTTTCGATTTCTTCAAGTTCTCTCGCTTTTGATTTTTCGTATTCTGCTTCTAAACGCGCACGTTCGCTTGTTACTTGCTGATCGATTTTTTCACGCTCTGCTTTTTCAAACGCCGCTCGTTCTGCTTCTGCTGTTTCATTCATTTGCTGAATGATGTTATCAATGGCGTTCATTTATTTTCCTCCTCGTTTAAGCATTCAACACTAATAAGAAAGAAATAACGAATCCTAAGATTGCGTATGTTTCAACCATCGCAGCATAGATGATCCCTTTTGTTGCATGTTCTGGTTTCTTCGCTAAGATTTGGATACCCGCAGCAGCCACTTTCCCTTGGGCGATACCAGAAAACAAACCAGTAAAGGCGATCGGTAGTGAAGCGCCTAAGAAATTCAATCCTTGGACAACGGACATATCTCCGTTTAGATTGATGAAGATCAAGAAGGCGATAACGAATCCATAAAGACCTTGCGTACCAGGTAGTAATTGTAAAATCAACGCTTGACCGAATTTTTCCGGTTGACTCGTCGTCAATGCTGCAGCAGCCTCACCAGTCATCCCTACACCTTTAGCTGAACCGATACCAGAAAAAATCGTTGCTGTTGCCATTGCTAATACCGCAAATACCATTCCACCATTTTGAGCAATTAAGTAATCCATCATTTTTTAAATTTCCTCCAACTTTTTTCTATTTTTTCTTATGATTGATATTGACATATTTTTCCGCTGTTTTCAGTGGATCGAAGGCTCGTCCGCCTCCGGTATAAAACTTGCCGAAAAATTCGACATACTGCAATCTTGCCCCATGCACGTAAGCACTCAGCAAGGTTAAGAACATATTCAACGCATGTAAGGCAATGATCAATAAGATCCCTACACTGAAACGAGCTGCTGGCGGCATAAAAGCAACCAACATGTTGAAAGCTGCGCCGATGCTCCCTCCAGAGATCCCGAGTGCCATCAAACGTGTATAACTCACTAGATCACCGATATAACCAGTCAACCCATACAAATTGTACGCACCTTTTGCGGCGCCTTTGACTTTTGAAGAAGATTGAAAAATCGGAATAAACAAAATACACAGCGCTGAAAAAATCGCCAGTCCTGCACCTAGATACACAAATGCGGTATTTTTGACAAGCATACTGCCGATCAGTACTAGAACAAGCCCGACTAAGATTCCTTGCCATGCGAACCCGTCATTGACCGCATCTAGATAATCTTTGCGCTTGATATGTTCTTTTGCTGCCAGAAACAACCCGACTAGGATTTGAATAAATCCAAAGATGACAGATAAGATCAAGATCGTATTCACATCTTCAGTCGTCGACAGCAGTGGAAATGGCAAATGAATGCCAGCGATTTCGGTTGGTAGTGCTTGTCCGAAAAACGAACTGTAAATAAATCCCCAAATGATCGACGGAATCGCTAGGATCTCGAAAAACTTAACAAACCGTTGCATGCCTCGTGGCAATACCAGTAATTTTTGAGCAATGATCGCACCCAATAACATGAGTAGTCCATAACCGATGTCAGCCACCATCATCCCAAAAAAGACGAGGTAAAAAGGCGTCATCCATGGGGTAGGATCGATTTCATGGTATTTGGGCAAACTGTACATTTCCGTCAGCAGCTCAAATGGTGCCACGATTGGATGATTTTTTAATTTCGTTGGGACTTCTTGATCGATCTCTTCTTCTGTCGGCTCTTCAAAGCTAAGATAGACTTCATCCGCTGATAATGTCGCTTCTACCAATTGGATCAGTTCTTGTTTTTCTTCTTCTCCGACCCAGCCTTGGACGACGATCAAGTAAGGCGCCATGACAAATCGATCTTTCACCGCTTCGCGTTCTACCATTGCTAGTAAAATCTCCTCCGCCCATTCCAACTCTTGGATGTAGCTACTGCAACGACCGATTTTGATCGCTAATTTTTTTTGTGCTTCATCGCACGCTTGCAACTCTTGTTTGACTTGCTGTAATTGTTCTTTAGGCGAGCGTTCATAAGGATAAGTTTCTTTCACAAAGCCATAACGAGTAGCGATCTCTTCCACAGCAACTGCTACTGTTTTTAGTACAACATACGTCAAGTAGACGAAATGATCGGTTTCGCTGATTTCTTCCACATAGACTTCTGGGACTTTTGCTAATTCTTCTCTAAACTCTGTTGCATTCGCAACGCTGATCGTTCCCATCACGACGGTTGTTTGCCGACTACTAAAATTTTGAGGTGTGAAGTCTAAGTTTGACCAGTGCGTCAACCATTCTTCTTGCTCTGACAGTTGTTCTCGTTTTTCTGACAGTGTTTCCCATTGTTTTTTCAAATCCAGTACTTCAGTTAATCTCTTCGTAAAATCTTCTTCCGAATAATCCGCTTCTAGCTCTTCCAAAGACAATTCTCTTCGTTTGAGATGTTGCTTTTTTTGTTGCTTGTCTCCATGGTGATCAATGAATTGAACAGCTTCTCTGGTTTGCATGATACGGCTAGAGAGTGCATTGAGGACCGGTTCTTTTTCAAAAATCGTGGCCTTAGGAAAATAAGTATCGACCCATTCATTATTTGTCTTTTCTTGAAAAAGATCGCGGATCTCGACGTTTTGGATCCCTTGGATCGTTTTCAGCAATGCCTCTTGGTTACGTTTATCGGAAATAAGAGTGACTTTTTCCATCTTAGTGACGGCCATAAGTTTCTTTCACCCTTTCAATGATCGCATCAACCGCTTGCTTTCGTTGCTTCTCATATTGTTCTTGCACAATGGATTGCAACCGTCTGGCATCTTCGTTCAATTTATTTTTTTCAGCAGCCGCTTGTTGCTGTTCTGCTTGTTTTTTTTCTTCAAGCAACTGTTCTAATCGTTGTTTTTGATCCGCACGAAGTTGATTCAATTCTGCTTCTTTGATTTGTTGGTAATCTTTTAGCTCTTGCTGAAGCTTTTGCATGGTTTGTTCATTTGCTTTTTCAGCTTGTTTGATTTTTTCTAAGGCTTCTAGCACATTTCCCACATCCTTCCTCTAAAAAAAAGAGGTACATTCTTTCTTTTTTCATTGAAAGTATGTACCTCTAAAAGATAACTTTAGATAAGCTAGGCACTTTCAAAAACATGTTCTTCTCACCCCTTGAAGAACCAGATCCTTGAAGCTTGCGCCCAACCTTTTTTATTTATTTCTTACCTACAATTATAACAAAACGAGGGGAAATTTCAACTATCTGATAAGGTTTCTTCCTCAAAAAGGCTATTACCGATAGTAAATGTGCAAGTTTAGATAATCTTCTTTCCTATTATATAATCACGTACGTTTTATAAAACAAATGTTTTTATTTTTTCTAAAGTATTGCTAAAATAATACTAGTGAATGAATGGAGGAAAATGTATGCAACAAAAAATCGGTATCGTGGCTAATCAGTTATTACGAGCAACAGAAACTTTCCAAGGGAATCAAGTCACTTACACTCCCCAAGGCTTTGTTAATGCAGTGAAGCAAGCAGGGGGCTTACCGGTACTTATACCTATTTCTTCCCCAGAGACTGCTAGCGATTATATCCAGATGGTCGACAAAATACTTCTTGCCGGTGGACAGGATGTTAGTCCTTCACTTTATAATGAAGCGCCTCACCCTAAACTGACAGAAACGAATCTGGATCGGGATTTGTTCGAGCAGGCGTTGATCAACGAAGCCTTGAAGCAGAACAAACCAATCTTAGCCGTATGTCGCGGGATGCAATTATTGAATGTCGCTTTAGGCGGCAATCTTTATCAAGATTTGACGTTGTATCCGAATTGGTCAGTAAAACATGAACAGCAACCCACTCCTCCACAATTTGCGACCCATGAGATCACAGTGGAACCAGATAGTTTGCTTCATGAGTTACTTCCTACTTCTTACTTTGTGAATTCTTATCATCACCAAGCAATAAGAGATCTCGCGCCCACACTGAAAGCAACGGCGTATTCGCCTGATGGATTAGTCGAGGCTGTTGAAAGCAATGAAGCAGAGCAACGAATACTTGGTGTACAATGGCACCCTGAACTGATCCACCAAAAAAATCCATTGGATCAAAAATTATTCGATTATTTTGTTCAATCGTTGTGATCGACACAAAATAGATAAAACGCCCAACTAGAAGAAACATGTTGTTTCGACTAGTTGGGCGTTTCATTTAATTCCTGCAACAAATCTCAATCATTCATTAACTCTTGCGATATTCAAGTAATTTTTTTAGTTGTTGGATCTGACGTTGTAAGTCATTTCCTTTTGTGGTGTCTCGATTTAATTTTCGTGGCAGTTGTTGATCAATGACTTTTTTGACTTCTGCTAAACCATTCGCCGTTTCAAATTGTTCTTCGATCCCTAAAAAAGGATAATGCGTCACGATTTGAAACCCATAAGAGTTACATAGCAATGAGTAGCCAGCAATTCCTGTCGTTTGTTGATATGCTTTGGATAATCCGCCATCGATCACGAAGACCGTCCCATCGGCTTTGATCGGCGACTCTCCTTTTTTTACTTTGACAGGGGTGTGTCCATTGATGATCACTGAACCAACAAGAGAAACGCCAAATTCACGCCGGACTTTTTGACTCAACCACTCAGTATCTCGTAACCGATAATAGGGATTACTGACTTCTACATGTGTTTCTTTTTCTGCTAAATAATAACGCTCAAACGTCGCCATCTTGCTTTTACCAAATAGCGGAGAATATGGACCGCTCCAAGCATAGCAGATCAAATCAGTCGCCAAATCTTCTTTTTCTCTCGGTGATCGGGCACTTTCACGAATCTGTTCCTCGAAGAAAGCCATCAAACGTTTCCCCTGATAAGTCTCATTTCCTAATTTAAAAGTTAGAAACTCCCCATTCTCATCTACTGGCATACATCCATGGAATAGCACACTCTGATTCGTGACTAGGTACATTCTTCCCTTTTCTAAAAGGAAAGCCATATGCTTTTGCATACGAAGCGAATGCTGAAAAGAATACATCAAGGTATCAATCACTTGTCGCTCTTCTTCCGTCAAGCGATTTGGCTGCTCCACGGCGATCGTCTGGAAACAAGGATGATGGATCGTGTATTCTTTATCATCTAATCGTAAATGATTCTTTTCGTAATCGATGCTCATGAGTAAATCTCGATCGGCCATCTCAAATTCTGGACGTCGTTCTAACAGTTGCGATTCTAACTTGAATTGCATGATCGCAAGCGCTTGATGGATCTTCTCCATTTCTTCTCTTTCACGTTCCGTCGAGTCTTGCATATTTTTAGGCGTAAACAACGGATTCGTCTGGTACGTGTCTGTCGCAAACGAACATAAAGGACGAAGATTTAGCGCATATTCTTTTTCTAATTCAAACAAATAATTATACCGCGCAGCGATACGCAACAAGGTCAATAAACAAGTTTCAGAGCCACAATAAGCACCCAACCACAAAATATCATGATTTCCCCATTGGATATCAGTCGAAGGAAGTTCCATCAGGCGATCCATCACTTTAGCAGCTTGTGTCCCCCGATCAAAGATATCTCCGACTACGTGGACATGATCGATCACCATTCGCTGAATCGTACGGGCTAATTTTTTTAAAAAGCGTTCTTCTTCATTCATCTCGATCAGCTGATCAACGATTTTACGCACATAAGATTTTTTTCCTTGCACACGATCATCGATGTACAGTAATTCTTCAATAATATAACTATATTCTTTAGGCAATCCTTTTCTTACTTTTGACCTTGTATACTTGATAGAAGTGAATCGCAATAATTCGATCAACTGATGGATCAATGTCGCTTTGTCTTCATTTTCATACCAGTCAGTCGCTAGTGCGTACTCTGGATAAGCAACAAAAATCGTTAATCGTTTCATTTCCTCTTCACTCAAACAATCTTGAAACAAATCTTTGATTTTCTCACGCAGATTCCCTGAACCATTTCTTAAAATGTGATCAAACGCGGGAAACTCACCATGAATATCACTTAAAAATAATTCAGTTCCTTTGGGTAGTTGCAAGATCGCTTCTAAATTGATGATCTCCGTAATGACTTCTTCTTTTGTTGGAAATTTTTCTGACAATAACTCTAAATATTGATCCATCCAAACGCCTCCAAAATTGGTATACCTAAAATTATAGGATACATATCAACTTATTTCAACAAATACAGTAAACAAAACCATAAATAGGTATATGAGATACCGTCAAAGATACTTAAAAGAAGCCTCCGAGATACTAGCCCCAGCATTCTCCTTAACTTTAGATGATCGGTATGGCAAAGTTAACTTCTTCATAAAAAAGAGGCATCCGAAAATTATTAAAATTTTCAGATGCCTCGTCTTATTTTAGCTGAACACTACTTGTCACAGCTTTACGCTTTATTTCTTTTCCGTTCATTCTTCATGATCGAAATCGATTGTTTCAATGAAGTCCAAATACCACCTTCACTGTATACAAGAACGTTTGACTTATACATATTCGCAGATAGGAACATCAATACAAATGTGATGATCACTAACACGACTAGTGAGATCAATGCGCCACTTATTTCAACCGTTTCATTTGCCAAGCGGATTGGCATGATATAAGAAGATAAAAATGGAATATATGACGTGATGCGAATCACGATGTTATTAGGATCAGATGCGCCAAGGATCAAGCCGAGCATATACCCACCTAAAGAAAGGTAAGTTACTGGTAGGATCGCTTTTGCTGTATCTTCGGCTTTGTTGACTAATGAACCACACAATGCCGCTAAGACAGAGTAGATCAAGATACCAAAGAACATGAATAGTAGAGAGTACCATAAGAATGGACCGAAAATACTATCGAGAGAAATCCCATCTAGTACATTTTTTACGATCTCCATATCTTTGAACTGGTTGAACCCTACAGCAAAGATGATGCCGTATAAAGCCATTTGAGTGACGGCTACTAATAGTACACCGGTCAGTTTACCATAAAAATGTTTTTGAGCCGTGGTACTAGATAAAATCACTTCCATGATTCTTGTGCCTTTTTCTGAAGCAATCTCTTGTGCAATGATTTGTGCATACGTCAAAATGATAATAAATAAAATGATCGTAGCCACATAGCTAACTGCATATTGAACCGCTGAGTTATCTTCTCCAATTGTCATTTCACCATTTGCATCGAAGCTGACTTTTTGTCTTGAGAATGACGCCGGTTGGCTTAAAGCCGCCACTTCTTCTGGAGAGATCCCTAAACTACTTGCCCGCATCATCGACTGTAAGCCCGTCAACTGCTGTTGGATCAACAGTTGTGTAGCTTGGCCTAATGAGTTTTCACTGAATAATTCTCCAGTTACTTCGCCATTATCTGTTGTGACGACCATATAAGCATCGATTTTTTCATCAGATAACTCACTTTTAGCTTCATCTTCTGATGACAAAGCTTCAAAGCGGAAATCCCCCATGTCTGATTGACTCAAATAATCAGTGATTTGTTGATCTTCAGCAATCACACCGATTTTATCTGTTTCGCTATTTTGTTGCGCAAAATTCCCTGCCAAATAGATAACACCCATCAAGATAAATGGTACAAGAATCATAATAATAAACGAAATCGATTTCACATTTTTCAAATATACATCTTTGGTGATGATCCAAAACTTACGCATGTAGCTCACCTGCTTTCATCTTGAAGATTTCCTCTAAAGTAGGTGGTTGTTGATTGAACATCGGGATATAACCAAACTGTGTTGCCCTAGTAAAGATCTCTTTTCCGACATCTGGATGATCTAGCGTGATCTCCAACGATTGATCTTCACGAAGAACCACTTTTTGAACGCCTTCGATTTCTTCAATTTCTTGTTGCGACAAGCCAGATTCCAAAAACAGCTTTGTCCGTCCAAACGCTTCACGAATCTCGTGGACTTTTCCATCTAACACCATCTCGCCATTACGCAACATGATCAAATGGTCACAAATCTTCTCAACATTGTCCATGTTATGACTGGAAAAAATGACACATGAGCCATTCTTCTTCAACTCAATGATCCCATCTTTCAGTAACTCTGCATTGACTGGGTCTAAGCCACTGAAGGGTTCATCTAAAATGATCAGCTTAGGTTCATGGATCAGTGTTGCAATCAGTTGGACTTTTTGCTGATTCCCTTTTGATAAGGACTTTACTTTATCTGTTTTCTTTCCTTTTACTTGGAATTTCTCCATCCAAAAGTCGATCTTCGGTTCAATCTCTTTTTTGGTTTTCCCACGCAATTCAGCAAAATAGATCAACTGTTCTTGAATTGAGACTTTGGGATAAAGCCCTCTTTCTTCAGGTAAATACCCAATGATATCGTAATCTTTTTCACTCAAGTGATGACCATTCCATAACACTTCTCCTTGATCTTGCGTCAAAAAATCTAAAATCAACCGAAAAGTCGTTGTCTTCCCTGCACCATTTTGCCCAATCAATCCCATGATTTTCCCGTCAGGTATTTGAAAAGAAACGTGATCAACAGCTGTATAACTGCCAAACGTCTTTACTAAATCCTTTACTTCTAACATTTTTTCACTCCTTTATCCTAAACTTCTATATCCATTACGTGACAACAAAAAAATAATTGCGAAACAAAAACTATTGTTATTGTTTTTTATTGTACATATGAAAATGATAGGACACTTTACAGTTTTTGTAAAGCGCCCTCAATCCAAATTTTTTTCAACTTTCATGCAGTTTATTGAATACATTTTGTGCCACATTTTTCGGTAGACCAATCTCTTGTAATTCTTCGATCGATGCTGCGGTGATGTTTTTTAACGATTTGAACTCTTTTAACAACATTTTTTTCCGTTTTGGACCTAATCCTTCAATTTCATCCAAGCGCGAAGCAAAACTATTTTTACTACGCAGTTGGCGGTGAAATGTGATCGCAAACCGATGGACTTCATCTTGGATGCGTTGCAATAAAAAGAACTCCGGCGAATTTCTTTCAAGGGGTACGACTTCCAATTCATTTCCGAACAATAATTCATTTGTTTTATGTTTGTCGTTTTTAGCCATCCCAGCTACTGGGATATCGATTCCTAATTGATTTTCGAGAACATCTTTTGCTACATCCACTTGACCTTTCCCACCATCGATCAAAATAAGATCAGGTAAAGGAAGTTCTTCTCGTATCACCCGAGCGTAACGACGGTAGATCACTTCTCGCATGGAGGCATAGTCGTCTGGTCCGACAACCGTTTTTATTTTATATTTTCGATACTCTTTTTTTGCTGGTTTTCCGTCGATAAATACGACCATGGCGGCAACTGGATCAGTCCCCATAATATTGGAGTTATCAAACGATTCGATGCGGATAGGTGCTGGAATGTTCATAGCATTACCTAGACGTTCGATGGCACCAATCGTTCGTTCTTGTTTTCTAGCAATTAAATCAAAGCGTTCGTTCAATGCGACTCTTGCATTTTTATTGGCTAGCTCCACTAATTTTTTCTTTTCACCACGTTTTGGTTGGATGACCTTAGTCGCTAACAATGCTTCCACACTTGGCTGATCGATCGTATCAGGAATCACGACTTCTTTTGGAATGAAGTGTTCATTTTCTTGATAAAATTGACCGATGTACGTTAAGAAATCTTCTTCAGCTTCATTATAAAAAGGAATGATCGATACATCTCGTTCAATCAACTTTCCTTGACGTACAAAGAATACTTGGACACACATCCACCCTTTGTCAATCGCATAGCCAAAGACATCGCGATCAATCAAATCGGTATTCGTCATTTTTTGTCTTGTCATGATCGTTTCGATCGCTCTGATTTGATCTCGGTATTCTGCTGCTTTTTCAAATTCCATATTTTCTGCCGCTTTATTCATTTTCTCATGGATCTCAGTTTCGATTGTTTCATAACCGCCATTCAAAAAGCGTTTGACTTCATTCACGATGCTGGTATATTCCGCTGGATCTACATCAAAATAATAAGGACATAAACACTGACCTAAATGATAGTAAAGACAAGGTTCCTTTGTCTGACTAGGTTTGCATTTTCGCAGTGGAAATAAACGATCTAAAATCTTTTTCGTTTCATTCGCTGCACCTACGTCGGGATAAGGTCCGAAGTAAAAAGCTTTATCTTTTAAGACCTTCCGAGTAATCACTAACCGTGGATATTTTTCATTTGTGATTTTTAAAAAAGGATATGTTTTATCATCCTTTAGCATAATGTTGTACTTAGGATCATTCTTTTTGATCAAATTGATTTCTAAAAGTAAAGCTTCGATATTAGATTCTGTGACGATATATTCAAAATCCTCGATCTCACTGACTAATCGCTCGGTTTTCGTGTTATGACTTCCCGTAAAATAGGAACGCACACGATTTTTCAAGACCTTGGCTTTTCCTACATAAATGATCGTGCCGTTTTTGTCTTTCATCAAATAGCAGCCAGGCTGATCAGGTAGTAATGCCAATTTATTTTTTATTCGTTCATTCATGATGACTGCTCCTTTACATTTCCGATATCGCTATTATAACAGAGGTTGGAAGAGAAGTATCAAGGGAAGAGAAATAAGAATGTTTTTTAAAAGTCTGTTCTGTAAAACTTTGTTTCTCTTCCCGATTTTTCAAAAAAGTTACTTCTAGCTCGCTTGATCTACTTTTCGTATTTCACAGCCCCAGCCCTTTAGATAGTTTTTAAGTCGCAAAAAAACCGAGACAGCAATCCATATGATTGTTGTCTCAGTCTGATTTAGTGGTTACTTATCTTATAAGTGTTGGGCAATCATTTGACGTAATTGCTCTTTTGATTGGACACCGATCGCTTTTTCGACTACTTCGCCGTCTTTTTTCAAAAGTAATGTTGGAATACTCATGATCCCGAATTGTTGAGGCGTTTCAGGATTTTCATCAACATCCATCTTCACGATTCTGAATTCATCTTCATCGTATTCTTCTTCTAGTTGGTCTAGAATTGGCGCTTGCATTCGACAAGGTCCACACCAAGTTGCCCAAAAGTCGATCAAAACTAATCCTTTATCTGTTTCTTCGTTGAATGTTGCATCTGTAATTACTTGAGCCATATCAAAGACCTCCATTTATTAGTCTATTCTTAGTATAGCACTATTGATGTTGAGATACGAGCTATTTGCTTACCTTTAGTAAGTTTTATTTAAATTTAACAATCGTCGCACCATTACCACCTTGGTTTCCTGGCGCAAAATCAAAGCTCTTCACACTGCGATGATTTTTCAAATAATCGGTGATTCCTGTTCTTAATGCACCTGTCCCTTTTCCATGGACGATCGTTACTTGAGCATAGCCAGCTAAGATTGCCGCATCTAAATATAGATCGACTTCATTCAGTGCTTCTTCATAGCGTTTCCCACGAAGATCAAGTTGGTTAGAGACCGCTGAATTAGCATCTGAGCGAACAGTATGGATCACTCGTTGTTGTGGTTCTTTTTGTGGCGCGATCGGTGTCAATTCGCTTTCAGAGACATTCATCTTTAAGATACCAATCTCCACCTGCCACTGGTTGCCATTTTTACGTAATAACGTACCACGTTGCCCATAAGTCGTGACTAACACTTCATCACCTGGTTTTAACGTTTTCTGTTCTTTCGCTTTTTTCAAGACTTTATTTTTCTTCAGTTGTTCTTCTTGATGCAAGTTTGCCAGTTGTGATTTTGCATCGATCAATTGATGCTCCTTCACTGTCCCTTGTCCCACTTGTTTTTGTAAATTGCGAATATCTGCGATGATTTTTTCTGCATTCTCTTCTGCTTCAGAAACGAGTGCATTGGCTTTTTGTTTTGCTTTTGCCATTTCTTGTTCACGTTCTTCAAAGAAGTAACTGTATGCTTCTTTCAAATCATTGTAAAGGCGTTGCGCTTCATCGACATAATGACGCATTTCTAAATATTCTGTTTCTGCCATTTTTCGACGATTTTCTAAGTCAGTGATCATTTCGTTCAAGTCTTGACTTTCATCATTCATCAATTGCTTTGCTTCATCGATGACTTGGTTGTCTAACCCTAGACGACTTGAAATCTCAAATGCATTACTTCTACCCGGTACACCGATCAACAGACGGTAAGTCGGGCTAAGGGTATCCACATTGAACTCCATACTTGCATTGATGGTATTTGAACGATTGTAGCCATAGACTTTCAATTCAGGATAGTGAGTCGTTGCCATCACGTATGCTGATTTCTTTCCAAGATCATCTAAAATAGCGATCGCCAAAGCCGCACCTTCTTGCGGATCAGTTCCCGCACCTAGTTCGTCAAATAAAACTAAACTTTTTTCATTGACTTTTGAAAGGATATCCACAGTGTTCGTCATATGTGAGGAGAAAGTCGATAAACTCTGTTCGATCGATTGTTCATCCCCGATATCTGCAAAAATATCTTCAAAGATCCCGATTTGGCTCTCTTCATCCGCTGGGATCGGTAAACCTGCTTGCCCCATCAGTTGCAATAAGCCGAGTGTTTTCAAGGTGATTGTTTTCCCACCAGTATTCGGCCCAGTAATGACGATGGCTTGATAGTTTTCCCCAATCGAGATATCGTTTGGCACAACTTTCTCTTGATCAATCAACGGGTGTCTAGCTTGCTTCAAATCAACAATGTTTTCTGTGCTGATCGTTGGCACGATCGCCTTCAACTCTTTCCCAAAACGTGCTTTCGCATTCATCAAGTCCATTTTACCGATGACAAACGCATTGTGGAGAATCTCTTGACGATGAGGGACTAACTCTGCTGATAATTCACTTAAAATTCGTTGGATCTCATTGCGCTCCGCGATTTGGTACTGGCGCAAACGATTATTCAATTCAACGACTTGTTTTGGCTCGACGAATAATGTTTGACCCGAAGAACTTTGGTCGTGGACGACGCCACCAAAGACACCACGATATTCTTGTTTTACTGGAATAACATAGCGATCATTTCGCATCGTGATGATGGCATCGCTCAGGTATTTGGCATTTTTTCCACGGACGATCCCATCTAGTTGTTCTCTGACCGCTTGTTCACTTCTCCGGATATTTTGGCGGATCGTCTTCAACTCAGGAGACGCATCGTCTGTCACCCGGCCATCATCGTCGATTGCTTCTTTCAAGCGACGACTTAGTGAAGGAATCGCAACTAATTGATCGGACCAAAAATAAAGACGTTCAAACTCGATTTCGCTATCTGCTAGATCATCAATGAAACGACGTAATTCGCTAGTGGTAGAAAGAACGCGTGACACTTGTGCGAGTTCAAGCCCATTCAGATCAGCACCGATCTCGATTCGTTTCATATGGGGGCGAATATTTTCTAATTTAGGGATCGGGATACCGCCACGTAGGCGTTGGACTTTTAGACCATCCTCCGTTTCGTTTAACCAGTATCTGATCGTTTCTTCTTCATTCACTGGCACAAGTTGAGCTAATTCTTCTTGCCCTTGTGCTGTGATCACGAACTGTCGCACTTGTTGTTTTACTTTTTCAAACTCTAATGTTTCAAGGATACGTTTGTTCATTTTTTTCACCTTACTTTCACTAAAAAAGAGGCAGAGGGCTAAGCAGTCTGCAAGACTAACCGACACCTTCATAGCCTCTGTCATTGACAAGAAATAATCTCTTACTTAATTGATCACTTGTGTCACCCATAGATCATAGATCCTATTTGCTAAAATCGGTGTTCGCTCGACCATAAATGTCGCCAGGTTATTGCCACTGAATTGATTTTGGATAAATCCTACTGGAATAAACGTCAGCAAACGCAAAACTAAAAACAACGAAATATAGGTAATGATGACGGACAAGACTCCTCCTGCCACCCAATCCAATTGTTTGAGTACTGGAATGAACGTCAATCCGTGCGCGAAAACCCCGATGAATCGTGTAATCAGCCAACCGACAAATAAAATGATCAAGAATGCCACACCTGCATAAAAAGCTTCATCTAATTTGAACGAAAACGCTTGATCAAAAAAAACTAAGTTAGAATTAGCTGTTACCGCAGGATAAGGAATAAATAATTGCAGATGACTGGCTAAGGTTTTGTAATAGGTTTGCGCTACTAGAAACGATACAAAATAGCCAATCAGATAGATGGCTTGTAACGCAAAGCCGCGACTTGCCCCAGAAAAAAATGCAATCAGCAAAATAAATAAAATCAAAAGACTAAGCATACATTCTTCCTTTCTCTTCTATATAATACTTATTATATCAGTTCGAAGATCTTTGTTTGATTTGATCTTTTCTTTTTTCGTTTAAAATCTGTTGAGCTTCCACATGATTTTTGATCTCATGGTCGCTTCCACTTTCTTTTAATACTTCTCGTGCTTCATTTTCAATTGCTTCGATTCGTTTGATGCGATTCTCCATTTCTGTGTATCTGACCATTTTTTGTTTCAGTTCAGTGACTTCTTTGATCAATTTCAGATTTTTTTCCTGTCTTTTCAATTGATCTGAAAATGCATTGACTGCTAATAAAATAGCTGCTTGTTCATTGTCTAATTGAGGGGACAATTCTTTTAATTCAGCTAATTGTTCATTGATTAATTTCGTGACCATATCCATATGCTGTTTTGACTCTTGCCCGATAATGGTATATGTTTGATCTGCAATCACAGCTTTATAGCGTGTTTTTTCATGTGACATATGAATCCGTCTCCTCCTATTGCCAAAAATATTAACTAGTGTACCATATAGTTAAGTAATTAACTGTACACACAAGGCTTCATTATAAATACTTTACTATTATATGATAAACTTTGCAAAAATGCTATGTGTGCATTGATTTCAAATCAGCTGGACCTAGTCAAAAAAACCTTTTCACACAGCTTGATCGAAACAGGAGGAATCAACAGTTAAATTAAGTCTATAGATACCTATAAAATTAGCATCTAAACTGCAAGATATGGCGTATTTTTAGTTATGAAAGGATAATGATAACGTCGATTTAGTTGAACAATTGCCAATAAAGTCATCGGTCTACAAATTTTTTTGACTGGGAACCATTCTTAGTATCAAAGCTTTAGCAGTTGCCTAAACAGCTGAATCTACAAAAATAGGGACGAAATAGTAAGAAGAAAATTGAACGCTTTTGTGTCGGTTACAGCGCAAAGCTTCTCAAAAATGCGAGATGAATAAGGAGGGAACCCTATTTGTCAAAACATGTAACATCTATAAATTAAAAAAATGACAGATACAGCGAAAACTAGCAAATCTTCGTCAGAACTCTATTCATCAAACAACGACAGAGATCGTGAAAACCAAATGATCAAAAATTGTTGCTGAAACATTGGATGTAAAGGTCATGATGAAAAATAAGCATTTAGCCAAATCAGTAGCGAAAGTTCTATGGATTCAAACGTCAGTTTCAATAGAAATTTGAAAATGATGGCCTTGAGTGAATAGAAGCAGATCGATTTTATCTAAGTTCTAAACGATGCCACAAAGATTGGACATAAGAAAATAGGTTTAAAAATGTCTGATCGCAATGATCATTACGAGAACTGAAGTTATACAATAGATCGAGGTAAGACCAGTCTGAATTTAGCGAGTTATCGTAATTGATTTACGGTTTTTTAATCAAATAAAAACCTAGAATGATAGGATTCGTTGTATCCGAATTAACGCCTGTGGAGTGTCAGAACAAACGAGAGTAGCAAGAAAGTGGCAAAATCGGACACGGAGAAACAGGAATCAAACATTGATCTGACAACTTTTATTGTTGGTTAGAAATATTTATAGATTTTTTGGCAACGGAACGAATGAGTAATATTATCTTAAAAGTAACACCAAATCAACTAGCAACGATGAAAGACGCCTATCGTGCGTTTTTAGTACAAAAGCCAATCCCTTATACCCATTTTTCAGCTAAGAAAAATGGAACGACGATCACCGCCTATACGTCAGGTAAAGTGATGTTCCAAGGAAGCGGCGCCGAACAAGAAGCAGCCAAATGGGGAACTCCCCTTGCGCCAAAAAAATCATCTCAAGCTGGCGCTGGTTCTGCTTCCTTACCAAAGGATTTACAAACACTCTCTGTGTTGGGTAGTGATGAAGTCGGCAACGGCAGCTACTTTGGTCCATTGACTGTTTGTGCTGCTTATGTAGACCAGACAAAACTTAAAGAATTACGCACATTAGGTGTCAAAGATTCAAAAGAACTAAAAGATGCGCAGATTATCCAATTAGCCAAAGTGTTAAAGGAAACAATCCCTTATCAATTATTGGTTTTACCGCCTAAAAAATACAATGAGATCCAACCCACGTACAATGCAGTGCGGATGAAAGTTGCTTTGCACAATCAAGCCATCCACTTATTGTTACAAAAGATTGCGCCTGTCAAACCGGATGCCATTTTGATCGATCAGTTCACACCGGAAGCTAACTTTAAAAAATATGCCCGCTCAGAAAAAAATCAAATACAAGAAAAACTTTACTTTGTAACGAAAGGTGAACAATATCATTTAGCGGTTGCTGCAGCCTCGATCATTAGTCGAGCAAGCTTTTTAGAAGAGTTGGATAAAGCTTCCGCTGAACTTGGGATCACTCTCCCATCTGGCGCTGGTACAAAATCTGATCAAGTAGCTGCAGCCATCCTAAAAAAAGGTGGTGAAGCTTTATTGGCAAATTATGCAAAATTACATTTTGCGAATACGGAAAAAGCAAAAAAACTTGCCAATTAAGTATTTGTTATAAAACTCTTGCAATTAGAATTGCAGGATCAATCAATTGATTTTTTACGTCACTATTTAAAACAAAGATCCTCGTTGCGTATTGTTTGAACAGCAACGAGGATCTTTGTTTTTTTTAACGGTTCATAAAAATATAGCTAACTGTCCACTCAAAAATACAAGTTAATTAATCAAATCCCATGGTCCCCATTGTTGCGTTCCTGGCTCATCACCTCGTGTCCACCACTTCGCTTGATACGTATGCCCTAAGTGTGTGACTCTGTCCCCAGCAACATAGATTTGTGTCTGATCCCACGCCGGGTATCCAGGCGTAACAGTATCTAACGTTTGAACGATCACCGGTTGACTGGCAGCCGAGACATTGTTTGACGCATCAAAGGCTTTGACTGTATAAGTGTATACCATATCAGGTGTTAACCCGGTATCTGTAAATGATGGTGTACGTGGTTGTCCAACTAATTGACCATCACGGTAAACATAGTAACCAGCTACTCGGTGATTATCCGTCGAAGCTGTCCAACCCAATGTCACTTCTGTCGCATCTATTGCTGTTGCTGCCACATTAGTTGGAATCGATGGTGCTTCGACATCAGAAGGATCTGGGTCTTCTGCACCAAAAATCACTTGGTGATTGATCTCGATACCATCCGTACCAATTCGTTGGCTTAAAGTCATCGTGTCGAAATGATCCACCGAAACGACGGAATCATCGGATTGTAGTCGGAAATCATAAGAATCTCCTGGCGCGATTTCTCTTCCATCATAAACGGAAGATAGATCAACAGTCACTGTGCTGTCATCCATAGTGACAGTTCCAGCTTTATAATCGCCTGCACTTAATGTTTCATTGCTATTCAGATCGATCGTAAATTTAGGCAATTTAACTGTTTTCTGGGCCGCTTCCACAGCGCTTAATACAGTAGATGACTCTGTTAATGTTTCATTATTTGTTACCGTGATTTCGTATCCGCTTACACTGTTTTCAGTATAAGGAATGATTTCAACGTCGATAGCTAAAGGTGCAGTGACGATTTCATGCTGTGGTAATGGCGTATTACCAAATAATCCATCTTTGATCGCATTCGTCAGCTCATCACGCTTTGTACTCGTGGTTTCTTTGTCTTGTGACTGCATCCAAGAAATCACACCACCCAATTCTTCTTCCTGCACATATTGCGTTTTGTATCCGATCGAGCGCACATTATCGAAACTGAAAAATTCACCTGTTTCTGAACTATACATGTAAGGCGCCTTTGCGACATCGTCCCAATATTCAGTCAATCCACTTGTCGCATTGATCAAATCTGGAATATTGCGGTAAGGCCAAACACCACCGGCTCTACCACCATCGCCTACTACTAATGGACTTTTATTTTTCGCACCGAAAGTTGGTGAAAGATCGGCGTTTCGATTGCTTTGTTCGGCTGTTTGGAACAATCCAGGTAGTAAAGGATCATTGCCCTCTGCTACTTCATGCCAACCACGTGTGTAAAAAGCAGCACCGATTACGATTTTCTCAGCTGGAGCACCTTCATTTCGTAAAAATTGGACCGTCTGATCGACTGAAAGGCCTTGGTTATAATTAGGATCAGCCGGATTGCCATAAAGTGCGGTATGATGGCCACTGCGATCTCCCCAGCCACCGTTCATGTCATAGGTCATGATATTGGCAAAATCAACAACTTCAAATAGACCGTCAATATCGATCCCAGCAGTTAGTCTGCCTTGAGATGCAGGTAGTGCTACTGATAACTCATAGGTTTTCCCTAATTCTTCTCCTTGTTCATCAATGGATTCACGAATCTCATTAAGTAAAGTAATATAATTTTCTTTATCTTCTGGTATCGCATGTGGCGTTCCTTCATCGTTGACATTATCTACCAAGTCAGGCTGGCGAACGTCAACAGGATACTCCCAATCGACATCGACAAAATCCATATTCGTGTATTTGATAAATCGGGTGACATTTTCTACCAAATTCTGTCTTTTGACTGGATCAGCGGCTACTTCAGAAAAATCACCTGATTTAGACCAACCACCTAA